>DYEN01000395.1 GCA_020725705.1 Anaerolinea sp. | reverse complement strand
CTTCCGATCTACCGTCTGCTCCAGATCGTCGACAAGCGCGCCAGCCTGCAAGATGCGTTCGGCATGGCCGACGACGTGCTGCGCCAGGGTATTCAGGGCATCTCGGAGCTGATTACGGTGCCCGGCCTGATCAACCTGGACTTCGCGGACGTGCGCACGATCATGTCGGAAGGCGGCGCGGCGCTGATGGCGGTGGGCCGGGCCAGCGGCGAAGACCGTGCCCGCGTGGCCGCCGAAGAGGCGATCAGCAGCAGCCTGCTCGACGTGACGATCGACGGGGCGCGCGGCATCCTGTTCAACGTCACCGGCGGCCCGAACATGAGCCTGTTCGAGGTCAACGAGGCGGCAGCGATTATCAAGGAGACGGCGCATCCCGACGTCAACCTGATCTTCGGCGCGGTGATCGACGAGAACATGGGCGACGAGATCCGCATCACCGTGATCGCGACCGGCTTCGAGCAGTCCCGCGTGGCGACGCGACGCCCGACCGGCGCCCGCGAGCGGGTGCCCGCCCAGCAGCGCCAGCCGCAGCAGATGCAGCGTCCGGCGCCGCGCCCGGTGGCGCCGGAACCCGTCGCCGCGGCGCCTGCACCGCCCGAGATGGACGTTGAGGAGCAGCCGCCCGTGCCGCCGCAGACGCGCAAGCCCGAAGAGGAGTTCACGACGCGCGTCTACGACGCCGACGATCTGGATATTCCGGCTTTCCTGCGCCGCGCCAATCGCTGAGCAGGATCGCCGCGTGTGATGGGCCGGTTGGATGAAGGCCGGTGATCGCACGCCTCGTGCCTGGTAACCGAATCACCCTCCACCTGCGCTGCCCCCGCCTGGGCTGCCGTGCAAGCGGCCTGGATGAGGTCGGGGGCAGCGCGCCGTTTTGAACCGCGCCAAACACCCTGCCGGAAACCTTAAAAAATGCCCCGATAGTACCCCGGTACTATGTACCGAATCGGTCGATCATGCTACAGTGAAAACCCATCTGACCACCATATATGGGGGTGGTATTTCGCACAATATCCCAAATATGGGGGTTGGCGGGTGAAAATAGGTGGGAAAACGGGCTGTCTGACGTGCCAGGGAAGCCGGCTCGCCAGCAAGCGCGACCTTTTGTTTCGATAGAAAGAGCTTGCAATGAAATGCCCTTATTGCGATGCTGACAACAAGTCGCGCGTGATCGACACCACACGGGATGTCCAGGGCGGGATCCGGCGGCGACGCGAGTGCAAGGTCTGCGGGCGCCGCTTCAACACCTACGAGCGCGTGATGCGCGCTACACCCCTGCTCATCAAGAGCAACGGCGACCGCGAAGCCTTCGACCGCGAGAAGCTGATTCGGGGGGTGCAGATCGCTTGCGCCAAGCGGCCCATCCCCGCCTCGGCCATCAGCGACCTGGTCGACAGCATCGAAACCCACCTGCAAAACATGGGACGCGACGAGGTTTCCAGCCGCGTTGTCGGCGACATGATCATCGAGGGGTTGAAGCGCATCGACCCAATCGCCTATATCCGCTATGCCATCGTCTATCTGGGGCTGGATAGCATGACCAGCGTGCGTGACCTGGTCGACAGCCTGCTCGCCGGCGATCAGGGGGAGCCGGTGCGCCCGGCTGCAGCCGGCCCTGAGAGCGGTGGCACCCCGGACGGGCAGCCGTCCCGCAAGAACGCCTGAGCGCACAATTAAGCCAGGAATTCAGGGTCCTGCAACCGGGGGCAGGCAGGACCCGTGTCTGCATTATGCGGTTGTGATCGGTTTGGTGGTTCGTTGTGATCGATGCGAGGGGGCCTGAGTGGGGTCGCCTCCAAGCAGCGCAAGGAGACTGTCATGGTAGATGTGAGGCAACAGCAACGTGGAACCGAGCCGCGCACCAACGGGTTCCGCAAAATACCGCTGCCGCCGGATCTCGATCGCGAGATCCCGCTCAGTGACAACGCGCGTACGGTGCTGCGCAAGCGCTACCTGCGCCGGGGCGAGAACGGCGAGCCGGTTGAGACTGAGCAGGAAATGTTTTGGCGCGTGGCCTATCACGTCGCCAAAGTTGAGGCGGACTACGGGCAGCCGATTGAGCCGGTCGCGCGCCGGTTCTACGATCTGCTCACCACGCTGCGCTTCTTCCCCAACAGCCCGACCTTTACCGGGGCGGGGACGCCGCTAGGGCAGCTTGCCGCCTGTTTTGTGCTGCCGAT
>DYEN01000394.1 GCA_020725705.1 Anaerolinea sp. | reverse complement strand
TTCAAGCGCCCAGACTTCCATCTCGCCGAAGCGCTGGCCGCCAAACTGCGCCTTGCCGCCCAGCGGCTGCTGCGTGACCAGGCTGTACGGGCCGGTCGAGCGCGCATGGACCTTGTCCTCGACCAGATGCGCCAGCTTGAGCATGTGGATAATGCCCACCGTCACCGGCTGGTCGAAGCGCTCACCGGTCTTGCCGTCGTAGACGATCTGCTTGCCGACCAGGGGCACGGTCACGTTATGGCGTTGCGCCGCACGCCGGGCCATCTCGCGCAGTTCGGCTTCGCTCAACCCGTCCGGCACCTGTTCGCCGGTCGTGCGCTCGATCCACAGCACCAGGGTTGCATAGCGTGCGTTGGCATCGCGGCGGGCGCGCTCGTCGAGCGAAACGCCATCGTGCGTAAAGAGCAGGATATCGTCCGGGTCATACCCGTGCTCGCGCAGCCACTCGCGCAGCACCGCCCGACGCGCATAGACATAGTCGTACTCCAGGCGCTCCGGATCGTATTCCGGATTCTGCCCAAGCCACTGCATGATGTACGACCGACGGGCCTCGTCATCGTCCTCAAGGTATTCGGTATCGTACTCGACTTCCTTGAGCCAGGACCAGGCGCGCTCGGTCACGTCTTCCCACGCGCAGTCGATCATCCAGGCGCGGCCCAGTTCCGCCTCGATTTCGTCTTCCTCGGCGCCGTCGAACACGGGCGAGATGGCGCGAAAACCGAGCCGGTCGGCTGCCCAACCCAGATGGGTCTCAAGGACCTGGCCGATGTTCATGCGGCCGGGCACGCCCAGCGGGTTGAGGATGATCTCAATCGGGCGCCCGTCTTCGAGGAAGGGCATATCCTCGATGGGCACGACCTTCGAGATGACACCCTTGTTCCCATGACGGCCGGCCATCTTGTCGCCTTGCGTCAGCTTGCGCTTCTGCGCCACGCTCACGCGCACCATCTGGTCGACGCCCGCCGGCAGGTCGCGATGCTCCTCGCGGGTGAAGATCTTAACGTCGACGACTTTACCCTTCTCGCCATGCGGCAGGCGCAGCGAGGAATCCTTCACTTCGCGCGCTTTCTCGCCAAAGATCGCACGCAGCAGCTTCTCCTCAGGGCTGAGTTCCTTCTCGCCCTTCGGCGTGATCTTGCCGACCAGGATGTCATTCGGCCCGACATCGGCGCCGATGCGGATGATGCCGCGCTCATCCAGGTCTTTCAGCGCTTCTTCGCCGACATTCGGGATGTCGTACGTGATTTCCTCAGGTCCGAGCTTGGTATCGCGCGCCTCGATCTCGTGCTTCTCGATGTGGATCGAGGTGAATTTGTCCTCGCGTACCAGGCTCTCGCTGATGAGCAGCGCGTCTTCGTAGTTACCACCTTCCCACGACAGGAAGGCACACAGCACATCGTGGCCGAGCGCGAGCTGGCCGTAGTAGGTCGACGAGCTGTCCGCGATCACCTCGCCACGCCGGACGAACTGCCCTTTCTGCACGACGGGCCGCTGGTCAATGCAGGTCGATTGATTCGAGCGGTTGTACTTCCGCAAGTGGTAGGTGCGAACACCGCTCTCGCCACGGATCACGATCCGATCGCCGGTGACCGAAATGACCTCGCCGTCCTCAGCCGCCAGCAGCACCTGGCCCGAGTCCTTGGCGGCCTGGTGCTCGACCCCCGTGCTCACGATCGGAATATCGGGCTTGAGCAG
>DYEN01000393.1 GCA_020725705.1 Anaerolinea sp. | reverse complement strand
GGTTCGACGCCCATCCCGCGCGACCGCCCCAAAGAAGAAACGGATTCGGAGCGCGCTGCGGACGAGCGCCCGGCGGAACCGGTGACGCGCGGATGGGAATATCCGGGAGATCTCGCCCCCGCCAGCCCGTTGCCCACGGAGGAAGAGGCTCCCGACGCCGGAGCGCCCCCGCAACCGCCTGCCGCGCCAGGCAGCGTGCCCGGCACCCCGGCCCCGGAGAGCGCCGCCGTGTCCGAGCCGCCGGCCCGCGTCCTGTTCTCCGCCTATTACCCGCGCGAGGTCAAGCCCAACGACTGGCAGCCGCTGCGCGCGTATATGCTCAAGGACTGGGCGGAAGACGCCGTGCGGAACGACGCGCGAGCGCAGTTCGGCGCGCGTGGAGATATCCGCGCCACCTCGCGCGAGGCGCTCCAGCCTGTGCCGGAAGAAGCTCTGGTGACTGCGATCCCGACCATCCCCGGATTTGAGTTCGATCCCCCGCAGGCATCACTGCGCTTTCGCCAAGACTGGCGCCGCTTTGATTTCGAGTTCCGCGCCACCGAGGCGCCGCTGGACGCCAGCGCCGACGGGCGGATCACCTTTCTGGTCGAGGGGGTGATCGTGGCCGATGTGCCGCTCTCGGTCTACGTCAGCGAGACGGCGGGCGAGGCAGTGCTCGAACCGGCGGCGGCGACTGCCACACCCTATCCGGCCATCTTTTGCAGCTACAGTCATAAAGACGCCGCCATTGTCCAGCGTGTGGAGCGCGCCAGCCGCTATTTTAATCTTCGCTATCTGCGCGATGTAACCACGCTGCGCAGCGGCGAGAACTGGAACGCGCGCCTGCTGGAGCTGATCGACAGCGCCGATATCTTCCAGTTGTTCTGGTCGCGCCATGCTGCCGAGTCGGAGTATGTGCGGCAGGAATACCAGTACGCGGCGGCGCTGCGGCGCCGGGGCGTCAAGGGCGCCACGTTCATCCGCCCGATCCGCTGGGAAGAGCCGATGCCCGCCCCACCGCCGCCGGAGCTGGCCGAGCTGCACTTCGACCTGATCCCGGAACTGGCTCAGGTGGACTAGCCCCGGTCTGGCTGCCGGGCGCATCTGCTGCCCGCAAGAACACGGCGGGCGTAGCAGGAGATCCTCATTTGGGTTGCCAACCGATACTTCTCAAGCGCTGCCATACCCGACTATACTACGGGTACACAGGACTGCTTCGCCGGATCGGCGAAGTGGGCCGGACGCTGCCGTGCTGCGCACTGTAGCGGGTGTAAAGGGGGGGAAGTGACACAATCTGAGCTTCGCAGCGCCGATCATCGCGGTGACGAACGCTCGTCCGTCGCCAACGGGGTGGTGGTTCATGGCCTGCCGCCGGATTGGCACCCGCAGTACATCCCCACGCTGACTGCCCTGCAAAACGCGGCTGGCACGGCGGTCGACCGCGCGACGGTGACCGTGCTGCTTTTGCGCGATGCGCCCGCGCTGTTGTGCGAACGCCTGGACGACATCGCAGAGGTGATTCACGCTGCGCTGCCGGTTGATGGCCCGCATCAGGCACGCGCGATCCGTCTGGGGCTGGAGCTGGACGCCGTACTGTGGGTGCGCAGCGGCAAGCTGGATACCTGGCGCGATCTGATCCTGGCGATGCTGGCCGCAGCGGGCCGGTTGGGTGACCGCGCCTTGCTGGGGCGGGTTTACCGCGCCTGGGCGACGTACCTGTACCTGACCGAGCAGCGCCCCGGCGCGCACCGTGCCCTGCAGGCCGCGCTGGAATATGCGCACACATCCGGCGACGACGGGCTGATCCTGCTGTTGCTTGCCGAGCGGTTGTATCTGTCGATCGGGCGCGTGACGATCGAGACGCTCCAGGCACGCGGGCTGGCGATTGTCCGTCTGGCGTGCCATCGCCGGGAGTACTTCACCGCGGCGCGCGCGCTGCTGGCGCTGGCCCGCGCGTGCCGGATCGCGTTGTTGCCTGAGCCGTCGTTCGCCTATGCACAGCAGGCGCTGGTAGTGCTGCACGTTCTGGGCCTGCGCGATCTGATCGATCAGGCGCTGCACTTCATGCTCTTTGCCCTGCAAATCGAGGGGACGCCCAGCAGCGCCGGCTATCGAGCCACGCTGCTGCAACGGCTGGACGCGCTGCACGCGCAAGAGGGACATCCCTGGCTGCGCGAGGTGACCGCGCTCCAGCACGCTCTGTACGCTTACCATGCGGGCCGGCCCGACGAAGCGCGCCGCTGGGCATTGTTCGCCTATGCGGCGTGCCGCGCGAAAGGACTGGAGCGCGACTGTCTGCGCATCCGCCACCTGCTGGGCTTGATCGCAGGCCGGCGCGGTCGCTATGCCGCCGCCCAGCGCCATCTACGGGCGGTCTGGGCGTACACGGAAGCGCACCAGTACCGCGAATGGATGGTGTGCATCCAGATCGGGCGGGCCAGCGTGCGCCTCAGCGCGGGGGACTATGCGGGCGCGTGGGCCGAGTTAGAGCGCGCGCGCGAGCTGGCGGGGACGCTGCCCGCCGGGCAGGTGCGCGATACCCGGCTCCGCTGGGTGGAGGGGTGGAGCGAGCGGCTGCGCGCGATGCAGTGCGGTCCGCCGCTGCCGCGGGGGTGAGCAGGGCGTTCAACGCACCACGGAGCGCTTTTCCAGCCGGTCGCGGATGGCGCGCACCGCGTCGCGCGTGCGGATGGTTTCCTGGCTGATGTTGATGCGCTGCATGTTGTGCCACCCGAACGTGGTCATGTATTCGATCGTCAGCGCCCCCCGATATCCCACCGCGTGCAGGTCTTCGAGCAGGTCATTCAGGTTGAGCGTGCCCTGGTCGTGGGCGGTCTGAAGCTGGCCGCGCCGTGCCTGGCGGATGTGTACGTGCGCCACATGCTCCAGCAGCGGCGCGACCTCGCGGCGGACGATCCCCTGGCAGGTGAAGTGCGCGTAGTCCAGCGTCAGGCTCAGGCCCGGCGCGGCTTCGAGCAGCAACAGCGCGTCTTCGGGGCGCTGCGCCACCGAATCCATGTGCGGCTCAAACGAAATGCGCAGATCGGTTTCGTCCACCGCGTCGAGGATGCGCAGCAGGGCGGGGATCGACCGGGCGAGGCTGTGCTCGTGCCCGTCCGGGTGGATGATACCCGGCGAGACGGTGATACCGGGCGTGCCCAGCGCCAGCGCAAACGGCACCAGTTGCTCGAACAGCTCCAGAGCCGCTTCGCGCCGGTCCGGTTCGGGCGCGTTGATCTGCGGCAGCATCAGGTAGAGATCGGTCAGGTGCAGGTTGAGGCGCGCCAGCAAGCCGCGGATGACGGTGGCCTGGGCTTCCGGCGTGCGGGCGGCGCGAGCCGTATCGAGGTGTGGACCGGTTCCCAGATCAATGGCGCGGAAGCCCAGCCGGGCGATTGTCCCGGCGGCTTGTTCCAGCGGCAGATTGTTGTACGCCCAGGCGTGGCAGGCAATCAGCATCGTGTCCTCTTTTCGAGGCGGCGCGATCCGATCGACGATCTGCGGGTCATTATATGACGGCGCTGCAGCCGGGGCTACCGGGAGCAGTCAGGGGCCGGTGACCGCAATCTGCAGGGTGTAGCCGTCCGGCGGGGGCGGGACGGCGACGACCAGCGGCTCGACCAGCTCGTATTCGCAGCCCGGCTCGACGGCCAGCGCGAGCGAAAGGGTCTGCGTGCGGGTGACGTCGTCCTGCGCCAGCCCAAGCACCTGAAACGCGGCATCGCACCCGGTCGCTGCGTGGATCGCTCCGGCGAGCACGACCCCGTCGAAATCGAACGTGCCGCGCGTTGCGGGCCGGCGGCACAGGCCGGAGTCATCCACCCGGTCGTAGAACGCGGCCAGGGTGTCGGACGTATCCCAGACGAAGGTTTCGCCCGCGCTGGCAAAGAGGAACTCGCTGCACACGCCGTCGAGCAGCGCGGTGTGGTTGGCGAACGTCCCCGTGACCGCCGCCAGCGCAGGGGTGGGCGCGGGCGCTGCGGCACGCTGGGCGGCATCGGGCGTGGCGGTGATGACGACCGGCTCGCGCCGGTCCAGCACGCCGCACGCGGCGATCAGCGCGCTCAGGCAGCCGAGCAGCAGAACGATTCGCAGGCGCATCCGTCCGCATCCTTTGCGATCACACCGGTTCTTCCCTCGATTGTAGCGCACTTCGCGGCGGCACCGCGCGCATCCGGGCGAGCGCTGCGGTGGACAGACATCTCTGGCGGGCGTATACTCACCCCTGATCCGGACACCAGGCCGGGGCGTGTGGGGCACCGGCCAGAAGACAGAAAAGCGGGCGATTTCGATGGATGCTTCCCAGGCCTATGTGGCAATCGAAGGCGTGATCGGGGTGGGCAAGACGACGCTGGCTCGCATGTTCCATCAGACGGTGGGCGGGCAACTGGTGCTCGAGGTCTTCGAGGAAAACCCGTTTCTGAGCGATTTCTACACCGACCGCGCACGCTACGCGTTCCAAACGCAGATTTTCTTTTTGCTCAGCCGCTACCACCAGCAGCGCCAGCTCCGGCACATCCCGCGCCCGGTGATCAGCGATTATATGTTTGAGAAAGACCGCTTGTTTGCGCAGGTCAACCTGCGAGGCGACGAGCTGAAGACGTATTACAGCGTGCAAGAGGCGCTGGCCGAGAATATCACCCCGCCGGACCTGGTCGTCTATCTGAAGGCCAGCACAGAGACGCTGATGGATCGCATCACTGCGCGCGACCGCCCGTACGAGCGCAACATGGACCCGGCCTACATCGACAGCCTGCGCGTCGCGTATGACGCGTTCTTCGCCAGCTACCAGGACGCGCCGGTGCTGACGATCGACACCAACAATCTCGATTTCGTTAAGAACGAGGCCGACCGCGAGGCGGTCTTCAGCCAGATCCGGGGGGCGCTGGGCGAGGGGCCGCGCCAGCCCGCGCTGCCGGGGCTGGATCGCGAGGTTGCGCCGGTTGCGCCGTCCGGAGTACAGCCGACGGCGCCGCAGCCGTTCGATCCCGGCGCGCGCCGCCTGGTCGATTACCAGCGCCTGCACCGCGAGCTGGACCGCGACAAAGGTTTCTCGACCGACCCGTACCTGAACTTCATGCTGCTTCAGGAAGAGATCGGGGAGCTGGCACGCGCCTTTCGTCAGCACTGGCTCGCCATGCAGACCGGCCAGGCGGATACGGCGCTTCCGGCGCTGCGCGAGGAACTGGCCGACGTGCTGGCCTATGTCATCAAGCTGGCGAATTACGCGGGGGTTGATCTCGAGGCAGCTTATCTGGAGAAGATGCGCCAGAACCGCGAGCGTACCTGGCACCCGGCGGACACAGGGGGAGACGTGCCATGATCACGCCTGTGAATACCGACAAGAAATTCGTCGCCATCGCGGGCAATATCGGGATCGGCAAATCGACGCTGACCAGCATCCTGGCCGAGGCGTTCGGCTGGAAGCCGTTCTATGAGGCGGTGGACGAAAACCCCTACCTGGCCGATTTCTACGAGGATATGACGCGCTGGAGCTTTCATTCTCAGGTGTTTTTCCTCTCGCGGCGGCTGCAGCATCATCGCCAGCTGGTGGATCACCCCGGTTCGGTGGTTCAGGACCGGAGCGTGTACGAAGACGCCGAGATCTTCGCCTGTAACCTGTACCAGCAGGGGTTGATGTCCGAGCGCGATTACCGCGCCTATCACGATCTGTACGAAGGGATTCGCGCGTTTCTGCCGCCGCCCGACCTGTTGATCTACCTCAAGGGCAGTGTCGAGACCCTGCTCAGCCGGATCCGGCTGCGGGGCCGTGACTATGAGCGCGAGATCTCGCCGCAGTATCTGGCACAGCTCAACGCCCTATACGACGCGTGGATCGAGCGTTGGGAAAGCTGCCCGGTGCTGGTCGTCCCGGCAGACACCATCGACTTCCAGCACAACGCAGCGGCCCGCACGTTGGTGATCGACGGCGTGCGAGACGCGCTGCGCCCGGCCCGGATTCAGGTGCTCCGCCAGCCGTGAGCCGCCCGGCCATCCGGCGGAGTCTGTGCTAGAATACACCTGTTGGGCGCAGGAGAGACCGGCATATGACCGCAGCGCAAGGGATCCAGGCTCGTCTCAGCGAGACGCTTCGGCTCACGCTCGTCTACCGGCTGGCGCGCGAACTGAACGCGGAACTTCGCTCTGCGGATGTTGTGCGGCGCGTGCTGCACGCCACGGCAGAGGCGCTGGGAACCCCTTACGCGAGTATCGTTAGCTTCCGGCGGCGTGAGCTGCACGATGTCTATGCGCTGGGCGGTGGCACGAGCAGTGATCCACGCCCGGCCCTCAAGCGCGTCCTGAGAGACGGCTTGGCGGGGTTTGCGCTCCACAATCACCGGACGGTGGTCGTCAACGATATCACCGCCAACCCGCTGTGGCTACCCCTGCCGGACGAGCCGCTGTCGCCGCAGTTCGGCTCGGCGCTGTGCGTGCCCCTGATCCACTCCGGCGAGGTGGTCGGCGTGATGACACTGGCGCATCCCGCGCGCGGCTATTTCACCGCAGACGCGATCAACCTGACGGCCACCATCAGCGAGATGGGCGCCGCAGCGCTGACCAATACCCTGCTGCTGGAGTCTGCCCGTGAGGCCGAGCAGCGGTACGCTGCCCTGTTCGACGATGCCATCGTGCCGATCATCATCACCGATCTGCAAGGGGCGATCCAGGTCGCCAACCAGCGCGCCTGCGAGTTCCTGGGCTATAGCCTGGAAGAGCTTCAGCACCGGACGATTTCCTCGATTCATCGCGTCGGGACCGGCCCGCTAATCGGTGATCGCTTCGATCATCTGCAACGCGGGCTGGAAGTGCGCTTTCGCTCGGTGGTCTGGCGCAAGGATGGCACAAGCCGCGCGGTACAGGTCTATGCCAAGCGGTTGAATCACGGAGCCGGGTCCGACCAGATCCAGTGGATCGAGCACGACCTCAGCTCGCAGATTATGGTTGAAGAGATGCGCCGCGATATGAGCGCGATGGTCTACCACGACCTGCGCGGCCCGCTGGGCAACGTGTATTCCAGCCTGGAAGCGCTCAACCGGCTGCTGGCCGACGACGCGCGCCCGCAGGTGCGCAATCTGCTCGATGTGGCCTGCCGCGCCAGCCAGCAGGCCCGGCGCCTGGCCGATTCATTGCTCGACATCCAGCGGCTGGAAGAGGGCATGCGCCTGCGCGACCGCCGCAATAGCGATCTCAACGCGCTGGTGCGCGATGCGGTCGAGCAGATGCGCCCGCTGGCCGACGAGAAGAACATCAGCATGCGCCTGGCGCTGGCGTCCGACCTGCCGCTGATCTACATCGAAGCGGATATGATCGAGCGCGTGATCAGCAACCTGATCGATAACGCCATCAAGTACTCGCCCGATGGGAGCGTGATCGTGATCAGCACGGCCAGCAGCGGCAGCGAGGTTTACGTGCGCGTCAAGGATACCGGCCCCGGCATCCCGCCCGACGCGCAGCAGTCGATCTTCGACAAGTTCTCGCGCGTGCGCTACCGCGATGTGCCGCGCGGGGTTGGCCTGGGACTGGCGTTCTGCAAGCTGGCGGTCGAAGCGCACGGCGGGCGAATCTGGGTGCGCAGCACCGGCACGACCGGGTCGGTGTTCACCTTTGCCTTGCCGGTGGACGCCCCGGCCACCAACGAGCTGCCGTCTTTGGGGATGGGTCTGACGTGATGCAACCGGCGTATCGAGTGCCGCGCCGCCTGAGGATGCGCGGCGCGTTGGGAGTGGCTTTCCTCGTGGCAGGCGCGCTGCTGGCCGCGTGCGGGGGTGAGGCGCAGCCGGTGATCGTCACCGTGGCGCCCAGCGCGACCTGGACGCCATCGATCACGCCGACCGAGCCGCCCGCCGCCGCGGCCCTTCCGACCGCGACCGCCTGGCCGACCCGCCCGCCGAGCACGCGCACGCCCGGCGCGCCGCCTGCCTTTCCGCTGGTGCCGACTATTCCGCCGCCGCCCGAAACGCTGACGGCTACCGCTGCGCCGACCTTTGTCGCCGCGGCGATTGAGTATTTCACGACCGACAGCGCCTCGGTGGCCCCTGGCGAGAACGTCACGCTGTTCTGGCGCGTCAACGGGGCGGACCGCGCGCGCATCTACCGCGTGGACGAAGACGGCGAGCGCCTTTTCCGCTGGGATGTCATGGGCACCGGGCAGTTGACGGTGGGTACGCGCGCCGCCGATCGGGATGTGGCCCGCTTCCTGCTCACCGCGCAGATCGGCCAGACGGAAGTCGAGCAGCTTTTGCAGATCCCGCTGCGCTGCCCCGATCTGTGGTTCTTTGATCCGCCGCCCGACGCCTGCGCCGCTGCCCCGGCTCAGATCACGATGCAGGCCGAGCAGACCTTCGAACGCGGGCGGATGGTGTGGGTCGCCTCGCTCGATCGGGTGTACGTGATCTTTGAGGACGGGTTGCGGCCCGGTTGGGCGCAGTACCCCGACGAGTTTAACGAGGGCGACCCGGAGCGGGATGATTCGCTGGTGCCCCCGCCCGGCCTGGAGCAGCCGATCCGAGGCTTTGGGCTGGTCTGGCGCAACAACCCGCGTGTGCGCGAACGGCTGGGCTGGGCGCTGTCGCCGGAAGTGCCCTACGAAGGTATGGTACAATCGGATGCCGCCGAGCCGAGCGTGGCGACGCTCTACCTGCGCACGCGAGACGGCGGAATCCTTGCGCTCAACGCGCAGACGAACGAGTGGGACGTACTGTATGCAGCGCCGAACGCGGAATGATCCGCCGGCGCGGTAGAACGAGATAGGAAGCAGGATGCTCAACGAGCCTTCGGTCTTTTCCAGCGGGCAGGCTGCCGGTGAGGAACCGGCGCCACCTTCGCCCGCGGTGCTGCCGCAACCCAGCCCGTCGTACCCGGAGCTGGACGCTGCCGTCCATGCTGTGATGGACGTGCTTCAGGTTAACTACAACCCGCCGCCCCCGGCGAAGGCCGTCTTTACCGGGCGCCTGCGGCTGGACAGCGAAGCGGCGTTCGAAAAGCTCGACGCCGCTTTTGCCGCACAGGACTATCACGCCGTGCTGACCACCGACGACGAAGGCCATCATGTGATCCTGGCGATCAAGGGGCGCATCCGGCCCGGCCCGCGTCCATGGTGGCCGAACGCTCTGCTGCTGGTCCTGACGTTTCTCAGCCTGCTCTATGTGGGCGCGGTGCAGCAGGCCAGCATCGACAACCGGACGACGATCGTGCTGTGGCAGGGCCTGCCCTATGCACTGAGCCTGCTGCTGATTCTGGGCACGCACGAGCTGGGGCACTTTTTCGCCGCGCGCCGCCATAAGGTTAACGTCACGCTGCCCTATTTCATCCCCATGCCGCTGTTTTTCTTCGGCACGCTGGGCGCGTTCATCCAACTGCGCGAACCGATGCGCAACCGCAAGATCCTGTTCGACGTCGGGGCTGCCGGTCCGCTGGCCGGGCTGGTGGTGGCGATCCCCATCCTGTTGATCGGGCTGGCGACGTCCAACATCGAGCCGCTGCCTAAGGAGCCGTTTATCCTGGAAGGGGACTCGCTGTTCTATGCGGCGGCGAAGTGGCTGGTCTTTGGACGGTTTCTGCCCGGCAACGGGGAAGATGTGTTCATCAACCAGCTGGCCAAAGCGGGGTGGACCGGTCTATTCATCACCGGCCTGAACCTGATCCCGCTGGGCCAGCTTGACGGCGGGCACGTCGCCTTTACGCTGCTTGGCCGCCGCGCTCAGCGGCTGTATATGCCGCTAATCGGCACGTTTCTGCTGCTGTCGTTCTTCAACTCGTCGTGGCTGCTGTGGACCATGCTGCTCTTTTTCCTGGGGCGCGTGTACGCGACGCCGATGGACACGGTCACCCCGCTGGACCCGCGCCGGCGGCGGCTAGGATGGTTCACGCTGGCCGTCTTCGTGATGATCTTCGTGCCCGATCCGCTTAACGTGATCCAGCCTTAGGCTGCTGGCCATGCCTCGCAAAGCCGCTTCATCGA
Source organism: Anaerolinea sp. (assembly GCA_020725705.1). Classification (GTDB taxonomy): domain Bacteria; phylum Chloroflexota; class Anaerolineae; order Aggregatilineales; family Aggregatilineaceae; genus DYGX01. Next base: position 4,443 of record DYEN01000393.1, on the reverse strand, counting down.
GTTCTCAGCAGGGCAAGGCGCGTGCGCCGCGCGCGCCTCAGGCCGGGCGCCGCCGGACCAAGACCCCGCCACCCCTGTCCATGCGCGAGAAGGTCGTCCATCGCCTGCGCGTGGCGCGGCGGCTGGGGTTGGCGGTGCTGGTGGTCATCGCCGTGCTGGATGTGCTGTTCATCGCCGGCGTGCTCTCCCCGGCGGAGGTCAAGGCGCTGTGGCCGTTCGCGGCGCTGCGCTCCGGCCCGCATTTCATCACCGATCCCGACGCCCCGCTGGCGCCGTTCTATGCTCCGGCGGTGCTCTACTGGCGCGACTCCATCGAACGCTGGGCGCGCGAGTACACCGTCAATCCGAACGTGATCGCGATTGTGATGCAGATCGAGTCGTGCGGGGACCCGGACGCGGTGTCGAGCGCCGGAGCGATGGGGTTGATGCAGGTCATGCCGTTCCACTTCGAAAACGGCGAGAACATGATCAACCCCGAAACCAACGTCCGGCGCGGCATGACGGTCTTTCACGAGTGCCTGAGCGTGTTCTCCGGCTGGGATCTGGGCCTAGCCCTGGCCTGCTACAACGGTGGGCCGAGTGTGACGCAACGGGCCTTCAACACCTGGGCGCGCGAAACGCAGTCCTATTATCGCTGGGCGACGGGGATGTGGAGCGACGTGCGAGCCAACAACAGCTCCAGCGCCACACTGGACAACTGGCTGGCGTCCGGGGGCGCGCGGTTGTGCCAGGAAGCCGAACGCACGCAGGCGGCGCACGCCTCGGCTTACGTGCCGCCAGAGGGCGGCACGTCGCTCGCTTCGGCAGCCATACCCGGCTCATAGGCGCGGTAGAGCACCAGCGGCACGGCGATCAGCGGCGCGTACTGGCGCACCAGGTCCTCGAACATCGGCCATTCCAGCGCGTCCACCAGCGGCAGCAGCGCCAGGCTGCGCAGCCCCTCGCGCCTGCCATGATGGTAGAGGTACAGCAGCGCCGCCTCGATGTAGCGGGGGCGCGGCGGACCCTGCGGCGTCTCGCGCACGATGAACGCCGCCAGCCAGGGGATCCCCTCGCGCCAGATCCATACGCTGCCGGGGCGCAGCCGACCCGCGCGCCCCTGACGCCGGTATTCGCTGACAAACACCGGATAGCGGTCTTGCAGGTGTGTGAAGACGGGTTCCGCGGGCAGGCGCCCGGCAGCGTTCAGGCCCAGCGCGGCGGTCTGCGCCTGCGTGGCGAAGATGTCTCCGGAAACGACCGTCAGCCCCATCCGCCTCTTGCCTGGTGTGGGTGACCGGGAACGAAAACGCCGGAAGGTGCAGCGTTGCCCTTCCGGCGTATCGCGTTGAGTCAAGTGGCCAAGAAGTCTTACGCCGTGGGGGCGGCCATATTCAGCGCGAGCGTCGGCTGAATGCGGATGCCCGGCCCCATCGTCGAAGTCACGACCGCGCGGCGCAGGTAGGTGCCTTTTGCAGCGGCGGGCCGTGCGCGGCGCACGGCATCCATCACGGCAGCCATGTTGCCCAGCAGATGCTCTTCGGGGAAGCTCGTCTTCCCGATCGGGACGTGCACGTTGGCGGTCTTGTCGTTGCGGAACTCGATGCGGCCCGCGCGGGCTTCTTCGATGGCGCGCGGGATGTCTTCCGCCGGGATCAGCGTGCCGGCTTTGGGGTTGGGCATCAGGCCGCGGCGGCCAAGCACCTTACCCAGCCGGCCAATCTTGCGCATCATGTCCGGCACGGCGAGCGCGACGTCGAACTCGGTCCAGCCCTCGTCCGCGATGCGCGCGATGATTTCGTCGTCGGCGACGATGTCGGCGCCGGCTTCCTGGGCGATGCGGGCAGCTTCACCTTCGGCAAAGACCAGGACACGCACGGTCTTGCCCAGGCCGTAGGGCAGAAGCACGGTCGTGCGGATTTGCTGCTCGCTGTGGCGCGGGTCAATGCCCAGGCGCAGGTGCAGCTCAACCGTCTCGTCGAAGTCGGCGAAGGCCAGCTCTTTAACGAGCTTGATCGCCTCTTCCGGCGTGTACTGCCGGTCGCGGTCGATTTTTTCGAGTGCTGCCAGGTATTTCTTGCCGTGTTTTGCCATGGGATAATGAGTCTCCTTGTGGTCTGGCGGGCGCGCGGCGCCCTCCCACACATACGAAATCTGAAAGCGAACGGTTAGCCTTCGATCAGCACGCCCATGCTGCGCGCGGTGCCCTCGATCTGCCGCATCGCGCCTTCGATGTCGATCGCGTTGAGGTCCTTCATCTTGATCTCGGCGATCTCGCGCACTTGCTGGCGGGTCAGCTTGCCCACCTTATCGCGGTTGGGCTGCGCCGAGCCGCGCTCCAGGCCGGCGGCGCGCCGAATAAGGAAAGCGGTCGGCGGGCTTTTGAGAATGAATTTGAACGAGCCGTCGGAGAAGATCGTGATCTCGGCTGGCACGATCTCGCCGATGCGGTTGCTCGTCCGGGCGTTGTACTCTTTGCAGAAGGCCATCAGGTTGATGCCGTGCTGCGCCAGAGCAGGGCCAATGGGCGGCGCAGGGTTGGCTTTGCCTGCTTCGATCTGCAGGGTGACGACAGCTTTGACTTTCTTGGCCATGTTTCTTGTTCCTTACACTGTTAGCAGGTATCCAGGGCAGCCCCAACGCGGACCGCCAGCGGTCAGAGGTGGGGCGAACGGCGCGCTCAGGCCTTTTCGACCTGCAGGAAGTCCAGCTCGACCGGCGTTTCGCGGCCAAAGAACGAGACCAGAACGCGCACTTTCGCCTTTTCCATGTCGATATCACCGACCGTGCCGATAAAGTCGTTGAACGGTCCGTCGATGATCCGTACCTTTTGGCCGGGGCGGAAGGTCACCTTGATCTTCGGCGCTTCCGCTTCCATCCGCCGCATGATCTGGGCGACTTCCTCAGGGCGCAGCGGGGTCGGCTCGTTGCCCATGCCGACAAACCCGGTGACGCCGGGCGTGTTGCGCACGACATACCACGAGTCCTCGTCCATGATCATCTGGACCAGGATATAGCCGGGGAAGACACGGCGCTCGATGGTGCGGCGCTTGCCCTCGCGGACCTCGATCTCCTCTTCGGTGGGGACCACGACGTCGAAGATTTTGTCCTGCATGCCCATCGTCTCGATGCGCTGCTCGATGGCATGGCGGACCTTGTTCTCCTGCCCGGAGTAGCAGTGGACAACGTACCAGTGGCGCTCGTCGTCGTGCTCCTCGGTGTCCAGTCCGGCAGAGAGCAACGTGTCGGCTGGCTCGTCCGAGGCGGCGCCGCGCTCGCTGGGCGGGTTGTCGTCCTCTTCGTCCAGATACAGGGGTTCTGGATCGAAGTCCACGTCGTCGTCTTGATAATCATCCACAAACATTGCTACAGCCTTTACACTCAGCACCAGCGGGCGTTATCGATCGAGTCCGGGCGTGGCACAGCGCAAAGCCCGGCGCCGCAGTGCGACACCGGTCGGTGTGCGGCTGCCTCGCACGCCCTAGATCCGGTGGCGAAACAGCGTCCAGGTGCCGCCGACGATGGCAATGACCACGACGGCGATAATGAGAAACGTGGTTTCCGAGTCCGGATGGAATGCTTTCTGGAACCACCAGGACAGGAATGTGTCGAGCAGCCCCAGCGCGATAGAGAAGAAGATGGTGACGCCCAACACCACACCCGTCAGGCGAAGAGTTTCTTCCCGCGTCGGCCAGGTAACCTTCTGGATCTCGGTGCGAACGCCGTGCAGATACCCCGCGATGCTGCGCACAACAGGGATCCGCTCGATCAGCCCCTGCGACTGGGCGCGGGGTTTGGCCGGCTGGCGCGCGGCAGTGGCGCTGCGGTCGCGCCGCCCCGTCTCGGCGGGGACGACGGTTCCGTCTTCGGCCGTGTCATGGATGCTGCGGGTGCGTGTACGTGCCACAATAAACTCCTCGGCAATAGTCTCAATCGCCTATATCTAAGACACCGTCGCGAGGACGGTGTCTAATCGTAGCGAGTGGTTTGGTTAGGCAGGGGAGGCAGGACTCGAACCCGCAGCCTACGGTTTTGGAGACCGTTGCTCTGCCAAATTGAGCTACTCCCCTGGATCATGGGGCAAGGTTCACCCCAACACAACTCACTAAGCGCTTAGCTCACTTAGTCTCACGATGCAGCGTGTGTTTCCGGCAGCGCGAGCAGTACTTCTTCAGCTCCAGGCGCTGCGGGTCATTTCGCCGGTTTTTCATGGTGGTGTAGTTCCGCTCCTTGCACTCGGTGCAAGCGAGGTGGATCACCATCCGGATGTCTTTCTTCTTCGCCATAACTCACCCACACCTGCCCGGCGCTTGGCCGGGAGCAGGGGCCAGCAGCGCTGCCGGCCCCTGAACGAAGCTACTCAAGGATTTCGGTAATGACGCCGGCGCCGACGGTGAGGCCGCCTTCGCGGATGGCGAATTTCGAGCCGCGCTCGAGGGCGACGGGGGTGATGAGTTCAACCAT
>DYEN01000392.1 GCA_020725705.1 Anaerolinea sp. | reverse complement strand
CTGCACGAGTCGATTGTCGACCCCAGCGCGCATGTGGTCGAAGGCTTCCAGGACATCATGCCCAAAGGCTACGGCGACCGGTTCACCGATCACGAGTTGAACAGCATAGTCGCGTACATCCTGGAGCAGTAAGCGGGCGCCCGAAGGCCGCCTGATTCCGGCGACAGGGTGGCGCTTTGGCCCGGCCACCCTGTCGTTTTTTGCGCTGGTTCGCCCGGCGCGCTCATGGTAGGATTAGCGGCTGATGGAGATGCACACCGCAGGACGGGACTATGGCCCGAGGTTTCCGCGCGATCGGCTTGGCCGGCGCTGCACTGCTGGTGGTCGCGCTGTTCCTGGCGCGTGATCTGCGCCATGCCAGCCGCGCTCAAGGACTGCCAACTGCTACGCCGAACATCAACTGGGTGCGGGTTGAGCTGGGCGTCAATGTGCGCAGCGGGCCGGGCTTCCAGTACGGTGTGATCGGGCGCCTGCCGTTTGGCCGGTGGGTGCAGCCATTGGCCCGCAACCTGGCCGGTGACTGGATCCTCATCACATATGTCGACACGCAAGGCTGGGTTCAGCAAGATCTGGTCGAGTGGCGACTGGATGTGGCCGGGCTGCCCGTAATCGAGGATGAGCAGCCGACCGCCATTCCGCGCCCGCTGGCGTATTACGTAACCCCGCTAGCAGCCACACAAACCCCCAACGCGAACTGGGTGCGCTTCGGCCTGGACGGGGCGTATTTGCGATCTGGACCGGGGCAGGGCTATCCGCCGGTCGGCGTGCTGTATACCGGCGATGTGGTGGACGCCGTCGCGCGCGACGCCGAGGGTGATTGGGTGCTGGTGCGCTATGGCGAGGGTTACGGGTGGATCAGCTACGATCTGGTTGCCTGGATCGAGCCGATTGACAGCCTGACGGTACTTGGACCGCCCAATCTGACACCGAGCTTCACGCCCGTTCCGATTGTGCCGACCGCGACCGGTACACCGACGCCAAGCCGGACGCCGACCGTCACCCGCACACCGACTCCGACGCTCACGCCGACCGCGAGCGCCACGCCGACACCCAGCCCGACGGCGCCGCCTTCGCCGAGCGCTACCCGGACGCCGACTCCTTCGGCGACCGCGAGCGCGACGGCAACGCGGACTCCCACATCGACCGCGACACGGACTCAGACGCCGACACCATCCGACACGCCTGAGCCAACGGCGACGCACACGGCCAGCGCTACATTGACATCGACGGCAACCGCAACGCACACACCATCCCGAACGCCGACACCGTTGCCATCACCCACCGCGACGGCAACAGCGACGCAGACGCCAAGCGCGACCAACACGCCGTCGCCCACCGCGACAGATACCCCGGCGCCGTCTGATACTCCGACTGCCACGCCCAGCGCGACGCCGAGCCGGACGCCGTCCCCGACACCGACCGCGACCGCGACTGCTACCCGGACACCCGTCCCCTCAGCGACGCCCTCGGTGACGCCAAGCCGGACGGCCACCCTCGAACCGTCGGACACACCCACACCGCTCCCGACACCGACGCGGACGCCAAGCGCGACCCCAACCCGGACGGCGACGCGAACCCCGTCCCGCACGCCGGAGCCGACGGCGACCGAGGTGCCGCTTCCGACCGCAACGCCAACCGTGACGCTGACAGCTGCCTCGGCGTCCGGTGATCTGGCGCCACTACCGGCAACAGCTACACCCGCCGCGCCGGCTCTGGCGGCGACGGCAACTACCACGCGCGCGATTCCGCCTGCTGAGACAGCTACGCCGCGCCCGGCACACTCGGCCACTCCATCCGGCCCCGTGCCGACTCCCTCTCCGCCGCCGTCGCCCACATTGACCGCCTCGGCGACGCCGACTGCTGCTGCGGTCGCCGCGGCGCCGGACAGCGGTGCGAGCGGCGCGGCTCCTGCGGCGATCAGCGAAGACCCGGGCGGCGGCTCGAATCTCCCGCTGTGGATCGGCCTGGGCGCAGCCGGGCTGGCGCTGGTCTACGTGACGATCTTTGCTGTGCAATCCGCTGCCGTCGACCGGTACCGCGAGGGATTCCCGCTGACTTTGTGCCCGATCTGCCAGTCGGGCCATCTCTACCTGGACGAGCGGCGCGATCGCGTGCTGGGGATTCCCCGGATCCGGCGTGTCGTCCGCTGCGACAACTGCCGCTCGGTGCTGCGCCAGGTCGGGTCTCAGCGCTGGCGGTATGCGGTCGATCGGGCCGAGCATCTGGCGCTCTATGACCGGCTGAATGGGCGGGTGCTGACCGAAGCGCAGCTTCTGGAAATCTCGCCGGAGTTCGCGTATTCGCCGCCGGAGTACATCCCCGACGATGATATGTCCGAGTAATCACAGCGCGGGTTTGTCCGGTTGCCTGGCCCGCGTGGAGGCGCTACGATTAGCGTGTGAACCGGTTGCGCACTGCGCGCTTTCTGAACGATGGGGTAACGAAGGGTGAATCAGCCGATTCAGACACCGGATTGGGTTCGGGACGCGATCTTCTATCAAATCTTCCCGGACCGATTTGCTAAGAGCGAGCGTGTGGAAAAGCCGTCCAATCTGGAGCCGTGGGACGCGCCGCCGACCGTGTACGGCTTCAAGGGGGGCGACCTGCTCGGCGTCGAGGAACATCTCGACTACTTGCTCGATCTTGGCGTCAACGCGATCTACTTCAACCCGATCTTCCAGTCGGCGTCGAACCATCGCTACCACACGCACGACTATTTCCGCGTCGATCCGCTGCTTGGTGGTGATGCAGCGTTTCGCAGCCTGCTGGATGCGGCCCACGCTCGCGGCGTGAAGATCGTGCTGGATGGGGTGTTCAACCACGCCAGCCGTGGCTTCTTCCAGTTTAACCATCTGCTGGAATGCGGGGCACAGTCGCCCTATGTGAGCTGGTTCATTCCGCACCAGTTCCCGCTCAACGCCTACGACGACCGGCACGAACCCAACTACGCCGCGTGGTGGAATCTCCACGCGCTGCCCAAGTTCAACACGGACAACCCGCAAGTCCGCGCGTTTCTGTGGGGCGTCGGCGAGTATTGGGTGAAGTTTGGGATCGACGGGTGGCGGCTCGATGTGCCCTACGAGATCGATGATGATGCGTTCTGGCAGGAGTTCCGGCGCCGCGTCAAGGCCGTGAACCCGGATGCCTATATCGTCGGCGAGATCTGGCACGAATCGCAGCGCTGGTTGCAAGGGGACCAGTTCGACGCCGTGATGAACTACATTTTCACGCGCTCTGCCATTGCGTTCTTTGGTGCCAAGACGCTGGCCGGCCTGTCGCCCGGTGGTGGATACGACAAGCTCAAGCCCCAGACCGCCGAAGTGTTCGCGGCGGAGATCGACCGGATGCTGAGCCTCTACGATTGGGCGATTACCAGCGTCCAGCTCAACCTGCTGGGCAGCCACGACACGCCGCGTTACCTGACTCTGGTTGGCGGGGATCAGTCGGCGCTGCGGCTGGCAACCCTGTTCCAGATGACGATGCCGGGTGCCCCGTGTATTTATTATGGGGATGAGATCGGCCTGACAGGGGGCTACGAACCGGCTTCGCGGGGGGCGTTCCCCTGGGACGAGAGCGTCTGGGATCACGATTTGCGCCGCTATGTGCAGCAGACGATCGCCCTGCGCAAGGCGTATCCGGCGCTGCGGCGTGGAACGTATCGCACCGTGCTGGCGCGGGGCGAGCACTATGCGTTTCTGCGCGAGTACGAGAGGCAGAGCGTGGTTGTTGTCTTTAACACCTCGAAGCGAGAAGCGACTCTGTCAATCCCGCTGGAAGGGGTACCGGGCGTGCCACGGGCGGTCTTTGGCGAGCCGGCTGCGCTCAGCCGGGCCGGCGATGACCTCAGCGTCAGCGTGCCGGGGCGGACCGGGGTTGTGTTGGCGCTTGAGACCTAGCAGGCCGAGCGCCGCGTCGGTGTGAGGGTGATTTTGGTGGACTGCTACAGCTAGAGAACGAGTGTGGAATGATGGTTGAGACTGCCGTAAGGGTAATTCGCCGCGCCGAGCCGCGCACGACGGCTCAGGTTCGCTTCCCGGATGGGACAATCCTTGAAGGGCCGGTGGGCACGCCGCTAGAAGAATTCATCCTGGCGTATGACGGTGATCAGTCGCGTCAGCTTCCCGAGCGTGTGCCTGTTGTCGGTGCGATCGTTGACGGGACGCTGCGCGAGCTGACGATGCCCGTCACGCGTGATGTGAGCGTCGTTCCCGTGACAATGGACACAGGCGACGGCAGCCGGATCTACCGCCGCTCGCTCGCGTTTCTGCTCACGGTCGCTATCGGCGAGCTGTATCCGGGTACACAGGTGCTGATCGATTTCGCGCTGCCCAGCGGCGCGTTCTTCTGCAAGGTGCGCGGTCACGAGCCGTTTACCCCGGCGGAGCTGGAGCAGGTCAAGGCGCGGATGCTGGAGATTGTGGCGGCTGCCGAACCGATCGAGCGCCGCGAGATCGAGCTGGCCGAGGCGGTGCGGCTATTCCGCGCCAGCGGAGACGACGATAAGGTTCGCCTTCTGCAGTTCCGCCACAAACCCTATCTGACGATCTACACGCTGCGCGGTCAGGTCGATTACTTCTACGGGTACATGGTCCCCAACACCAGCTACCTGACGCTGTTTGAGATCCTGCCCGAAGAAGATGGGTTTGTGTTGCAGTACCCGCGCCGCGAAAGCCCGACCATCATCCGCCCTTACGTCAAATCGCCACAGCTTACGCGGGTGTTCCGGCAGACCGAGGAATGGCTGACGCTGCTGGGGATTGAAGACATCGGCCATCTGAACATGGGCATCCGCGATGGCCGTGCGAGAGAGTTGGTGCTGGTCAACGAGGCGCTACACGAGCAGCATATCGCGCACATCGCCACGCAGATCGCCGAGCGTCACCGCGACGGCCTGCGTCTGGTGCTGATCGCCGGGCCGTCATCGTCGGGCAAGACGACCTTCTCCAAGCGGCTGGCAATCCAGTTGATGGCGCATGGGCTGAAGCCGTATACGCTGGAGATGGACCGTTACTTTGTCGAGCGCGAGAAGACCCCGCGCGACGAGACGGGGGAGTACGATTTTGAGGCGCTGGAAGCGGTCGACATTCCGCTCTTCAACGATCAGATCGCTCGCCTGACGGCAGGGGAGAAGATCCGCATCCCGCACTTCAACTTCGTGACCGGTCTGCGCGAGGTGGGCGAAGAGGTTCAGCTTTCCGCCGAGCATATTCTGATCGTGGAAGGCATTCACGGGCTGAACCCCGGTTTAGTACAGGCGCTGCCGACGCGGCAGACTTATCGCATCTATGTTTCGGCGCTCACCCAGCTGAACATCGACCGCCACAACCGTGTGCCGACAACCGATGTGCGGCTGATCCGGCGCATCGTGCGCGATGCAACGTATCGCGGCTACTCGGCGGCGGAGACGCTGGCACGCTGGGAAAGCGTGCGGCGTGGGGAGAAGCGCAATATTTTCCCATACCAGGAAAACGCGGATATCATGTTCAACTCTGCGCTGCTCTACGAGCTGGCGGTGCTGCGCCCGCTGGCCGAGCCGCTGCTGCTCCAGATCGAGCCGCGCGACCCGCACTATATCGAAGCGCGGCGTCTGCTTTCGATTCTGAGTTGGCTGACGCCGATGGATGCTGAGCTGGTTCCCGACAATTCGTTGCTGCGCGAATTCATTGGGGGGTCAATTTTGCGCGACTACACGCCCGGCCTGTACTGACACGCAGGCTGGCGCGCTCACGATCGGTAGGTGACCGGTGGAGTCCGAACAGATCCCGAGCAAGCTGCTCAGCCACTTTGAGGCGATCCGCCGCCAGGAACACGAGCAGATCAGCGAACTGCTGGACGTCTTGGGGCGGGTCGACGGCCTGCCCGATAGCCAGATGGAACAGGTGCGCGACGCGCTCTTCCACACCAACCATCCCTATCTTATGGTGTTGGTGGGGCCGTTCGGCTCCGGCAAGTCGAGCGTGATCAACGCCCTGCTTGGCGAGGAGATCATGGAGGTCGGGCCGATCCCAACCACCGACCGGATCGTGATCCTGCGACACGGCGACGACGTGCAGCGCTCGCGCACCGGCGATGTGGAGACGGTCTTTCACCCCAGCCCGCTGCTGGAAAACCTGAGCCTGGTTGATACCCCCGGCCTGGAATCCGTCTTCAAGGTGCACGACGAGATGACACACCGCTTTCTGCACCGGGCCGATGTAGTTCTGCTGGTGATGATCGCAACCCAGGTGCTGACGGCCAGCAATCTGGAGTCGCTCCAGCAGTTGAAGAACTACGGGAAGCGGGTGGTCGTCATCGTCAATCAGGTCGATTTACTGGAGCCGGAAGAGCGCGAGCAGGTGCGCGAGTTCGTGCTGGAGCAGGCGCGCCTGCAGCTTGGCTTCGAGCCGCAGGTGTGGCTGGTGTCGGCGCGGCAGGCACTGGCCGCGCAACAGGAAACGCCCCGCGACGAGATCGCCTGGGACCTCAGCGGTTTCGCGGATATCGAGGAGTACATCAAAGAAACCCTGGGCGATGTCGAGCGCGTGCGGCAGAAGCTCGAAACGCCGTTGCAGATCAGCCAGAACGTGACCAAGACGGCTCTGGGCCTGGTCAGGGAGCAGCAGGCCGCGCTCGACGCCCACCGCAAGACGGCGGAGAACATCGCGGCGCAGATCGAGCAGGGCCGCCGCGCCCAGCAGAAAACGGTCGACGAGACGCTGACGATGGTTGAGGCGACCTGGAACGAAGCCGCCGCCCGTGGAGCCG
>DYEN01000391.1 GCA_020725705.1 Anaerolinea sp. | reverse complement strand
CGAGCGCCGAGGTCGGCTCGTCGAAGAGCATGATCTTGGGGTCCATCGCCAGCGCCCGCGCGATCGCTACGCGCTGCTGCTGCCCGCCCGAAAGCTGTCCCGGATAGGCGTCGGCCTTGTCGGGGATGCCGACCTTCGCCAGCAGATCGTGCGCGCGGGCTTCGGCTTCGGCTTTGCGGCGCTTGCGCACGACGCGCTGCGCCAGCGTGATGTTTTCGAGGGCGGTCTTATCGGGAAACAGGTTGAAGCTCTGGAAGACCATCCCTACCTCGGCGCGGACTTTGTTGATGTTCTTCGCGCCGGTCAGCGGGATGTTATCGACGATAATCCGCCCGCTGTCGGTGGTTTCTAGCCGGTTGATGCAGCGCAGCAGCGTGCTCTTGCCGGAGCCGCTTGGTCCGATGATGACCACCACTTCGCCCGGCTGGACGTCCAGGCTCACTCCGCGCAGCGCGTGGACCGTCCCGCGAAGGGTGTGAAAGCGTTTGTGGACGTTCTGGATCTGGATGATCGGCGTCGAGGTGGTTGCGGTTTGGGGTGTCATGTTGCGGTCTTCCTGGTCTAACCGGGCAGCCGGGTCCGCCGCTCGATCACGCGGACGAGCAGCGAGAGGAACAACGTCATCAGAAGATAAAGCAGCGCGACCGTATTATACCCTTCGAACGCGCGAAACGTGCGCGAAATATACAGGCGGCCAAGCTGTAGCAGGTCCGGCAGCGCCAGAACGGAGATCAGCGCCGAGTCTTTGAGCATAGCGATGAAGTCGTTGCCCAACGGCGGCAGCACGACACGCACGGCCTGGGGCAGCACCACATAACGCATGGCCTGGGGATAGCTCATGCCCAGGCTGCGCGCCGCTTCCATCTGCCCGCGGCTGATGCTCTGAATCCCGGCGCGAAAGATCTCGGCGATAAAGGCCCCGTAGCCGAAAGACAGGCCCAGCACCGCTTCCCATTCGTCGCTGAGCTGCAGCGGGGTGTTATCGCGCAGCCACGGGCTGACGACGAACCCGGCGTAGAGCAGAATGACCAGCAGCGGGATGCCGCGTACTACCTCGACGTAGAGCGTGGAGAAGGCGTAGAGGATGGGGTTCTTCTGGACGCGCATCAGCCCGAAGAACAGCCCGATGATCAGCGCCAATCCATAAGCCATGAACGTCACGCGCAGGGTCAGGAAGATACCCGCGTTGCAGCCGCGCAGATTGTTCAGCGCGCAGGCGCCCGGCTCCGTACGCCGGTTCTCGAGAATCTGATCGCGGTCGATCACCACGTACTCGGGCGCCACGGTCTGGATCGAGATTGTGTCTTCGGTGCGTTCGAGCACGCGCCCTTCGACCACATCATCCCGCAGCTTGACCGTCACGGTGCAGTTGCGCTGGCACTCGCGCGGCGGCGTCGGCAAGACGACGGCGGCGTCCGGGTTGTTCTCTACCCACTCGGCCATCGCCAGGCGATCTTCGGCGCCGGAGAGATATAGCGCGGCGTCCAGTTCGCCTGCTGCGACTGCATCCATCAGCGCTTCCAGGTCGGCATAGCTGATCAGCGCGACACGCGCCGCCCCATCGCCGTAGCGCAACGGGACGGGGATGTCGTCTAGCGTGTCCAGCTCTTGCAGCGCGCGGGTGATGTCGGTCCCCTGCACAAACCCGATACGCACCTCGTCATCCGGGCCGATCGCGCGCTCGGCGGCTGCCGCGTTGAGGGCAATCGTCAGGGTCGGGATCGCCATGAAGTCAACATCGGCGCGGCGCAGTTCGACGCGCGTTTCGTCTTCCTGGACGAGGCTGATTCCCGTCTGACTGAGCGCCGTCAGACGACCCCGATAGCTGCGACCTTCGCGCTCGATGCGGACAATTTCCTCGCCCTCGGGGGTGGTGATCGTCTCTTCGCTGAGGATGCGATCTGTGTCGAAGGTTTCGATCTGCTCATTGACCGTCCGGATCGTCAGTGTTCGGTCGTCGCGCGCGGTCAGCGTTCCGGTCACTGTGACGCGCTCGACATATTCGACCGACACATTGTCGCCCAGCCTGGCATCGGGCGGGTCCATGGCGGTGATGCGCTGGCGCGGGATCGTGACGCGCCCGCTCTCGGTCTGGATGGTGATGGTAGCCGGGTCCTCACGCACAAGAAAACCGGCGCGCTGGACCAGTTCGCTGTCGATGACGTCGTCCAGCAGGGATGTGATTACCGTCGAGACCGAATCCTGCGACTCGCCGACATAGCGGCCAACGATCATCGTCGGCTCGCCCACGATCTGCACGACCTCGAAGAGATCCTCGGTCGTAACCTGAGGGTTATCGGTGAGGGCGCGCAGCACGTCCCGGTAGGCAGCGGACGTGAACATCGAGTAGAGCGCGGCAACGGCCACCACGGCGAGGATGATCGCCCACCACGGAAGGCCGGCGATCCAGTTCATCAGGCGGTCGCCGAGGCTCTCTTTGACTTCAAACTGCAGGTCGTCATAGATCTCGCCCGAGTGCTGAGGGGGCATGGGCTGCGCGGGTTGGATCTCAGGGTAATCGCGTTCGTCTGGCATGATCTATCTCATCAGTTGTGCACGGCGTGTGTCAGGTCGGTGATCAAGCTCGCAAACGTCGGAGCACTCCGGCGCCTGGAGAACCGGAACAATATTATGCAGGGTAAAGGCACTCCTCTATGGAAGGTACGGCGCGGGGCGCCGGGGGAAATTCGCCTGAGAGCCGGCTCTCCCCTGGCCGCTCGACGATGATAACGATGATCAGGAAAAGGCGCCCGGCACCCCGAGGGGCACCGGGCGCAAGGGCAGCAGTGGACTAGTCAGCCGGCTGGAACATCGACGGCGGCTCGGTCTGGAACCACTTCAGGTAGATCTCCCGATAGGTGCCGTTGGCGATGATCTCGGCCAGCGCGTTGTTGATCGCCTCGAGCAACTCGGGCTTGTCCGGCTGGACGGCGATGCCGTAGAACTCGTCGGTGAACGGTTCGCCCACCAGGACGACGCCCAGCTCCGGGTTCTTGGCGATGATGTCCGCGCTGGTGGGGCCATCGTTGACAATCGCGTCGATGTCGCCGTTGGCCAGCGCCTGGAAGGCGAGGGTGATCTCGTCGTAGCGCACCATCTGCACGCCGGGGATGTTCTCACTGGCCCAGATGTCACCGGTGGTGCCAGACTGGACACCGACGCGCAGCCCGGCCAGGTCGTCCGGGGTCTGGATCTCATCGGCGCGCTCTTCCTGGACGGCGATCATCTGACCGGCGTTGAAGTAGGGGTTGGAGAAGTCGATGATCTCCTCGCGCTCCTCGGTGATGGTGGCGGCGCTGGCGACCACGTCGAACTCACCGGACTGCAGGGCGACGAAGATGCCGTCCCAGCGGGTGTTGACGAACTCGATGTCGAAGCCGGCCTGCTCGGCGATGGCGTTCATCAGGTCCACGTCGAAGCCGGCGATGTTGCCGTCCTCATCGACGTACTCGAAGGGCGGGTACTCAGCGTTCATGCCGACGGTCACGACGCCGAACTCGCTTTCCATGCCAACCTCGGTCTCGGGCGCAGCGCCCGCGCCGTAGCCGGTGCTGATTGTGCCGTCACCCAGCCCCTGGGCAATCGCCACCAGTTCCTGTTTGACTTCATCGGGGACGACGTCCTCGAAGTCATGGAAGGGGGCGAGGGCCGCGGCGCCGAAGAAGTTGCCGGGCTGGAAGGTGCCATCGTGGATGGCCATGATGATGTCGGCCACGCCCTTGTCCAGCAGCTTCATGGCGCTGGAGACCAGGCAGGCATGGGCTTCAGGGACGGTCAGCCACTGGTCGGTGTCGACGCCGATGCAGTAGGGG
>DYEN01000028.1 GCA_020725705.1 Anaerolinea sp. | reverse complement strand
GTCTGGCGCTTTTATCCCTGGCGCCAGGCGCTGCGCTACACGCTGATCGTTCTTGTCGCCGTGGGTATAGCTCTGGCGCTTCTGGTTGCCTGGGGCGGGGAGCTGGGGCTGGCGTCCCTGGCCGCGCAGGTCAACAAAGCGTCTTATCAGAGCATGTGGGCCTTGATCGATGGCAACTATCGCACCGGCAACTTCGTCAGTCCGGATATGCGGCACGACCCCACGACGGCGCGCCTTGTCGCCGGCAATCCGCCGGTCATCCCTGCCTGGGCGCGCCTCATACCGTTTGCGGCATTCGGGGGTTATGTCTTTGTGCGCCCCCTGCGGCGTGATGCTCAGGGTGTGGTAGCCTTTGTTTCTATGACCGTCGTGCTTTTCTTCTTGTGGGCGCAGGGGTGGAGTCCGCAGTGGAATGCGACGCTGGTGCCGCTGATTTTGCTGAACTTCCCCACGCGGAACGGTGTGCTAGCATGCCTGCTGCTCGGCGGCGTGAGCTTTCTCGAATATCCGGTGCTGTTCATGCGGACCGGCGGAACAGGGGGTGAGATCACCGGGGCGCTGCTGCTACCGTATGCAGTGGCGATTCTGATACGGACCGGGCTGCTGGTCGGCGTGGCCGCGGCGCTGTACCGGCGCCTGACCGGGCCGACCGGGGAAGTGATCCGAGTGCTGCAAGCGGACTTGCCGTGCTAGGGTCGGGGCACTGTTGCAGCTTCGCATAGTCATTCAAACCGAAGACACTAACCCACTACCGAAAAGCTCACACCCATGACCTCATCTCAACCGGACTCCCAGCACCCACCGAGGCCGCGGCGCAACATCCCCCCCCAAGCATGGATTTTCCTTCTCGCACTTGGAGCCGCCAGTCTTCTCGCAGCGCTGATCAGACAGCCCGGCTACACCGACGCCTATTACTACTTCAACGCTGCACACCGCCTGGCAACCGGCATCGGATTGACCGATCCCTACCTCTGGCAGTACCTCAACCCACCCGATCACCTGCCTGCGCCTGCTCACAGCTACTGGATGCCGCTCCAGTCCCTGCTGTCCGCCGCCGCAATGAAATTCTTTGGGACCTCGTTCGGCGCAGCTCAGATTCCGTCGGTGCTGTGTTTCGCCGGGCTTGTCACAGTCACGTTCTCGCTCGGCATCTCTCTGGGGGGCAGCCGCCGCCGTGCCTGGATCGCCGCCCTGCTTGTGTTATTCAGTGGCTTCTACGTGCCCGTCTGGACGACGACTGACACCTTCGCCGTGTACGGACTGGCCGGGTGCCTGTCACTTGCGGCCGCAGGCCTGGGGCGCGAGCGCCATTCCTCGCGATGGTTCCTGATCGCGGGCGCTCTGGCCGGGCTGGGCCATCTGGCGCGGGCGGACGGGCTGTTGCTGATCCTGGTTGCCGTAATTGCCGCACTGGTGCCGGGAGAACGCGCACCCTGGCGCGGCCGCGCGACATGGGTCCTCGCCGCCGCACTCGGTTATCTGGCCGTGATGAGTCCGTGGTTTGCCCGCAATCTGTCCGAACTGGGCACGCCGCTGCCGGCGGCTGGCGCCGCCGGGATCTGGCTACGCGGCTACGAGGAACTGGTACACTATCCGGCGCAGCCCTCGTTTCGCGCATTCATCGAGTGGGGCGCGAATAACATCCTCGCCTCGCGCTGGCTAGCGCTGCGTAACAACCTGGCGACCTTTGTCGCCGTCGAGACCTGGGTGATTCTCGGCCCGTTTGTGTTGGTCGGATTGTGGCTGCTTCGGCGCCGCGCGCTGATCCAGGTGGTGGTTGTCTACGCAATCGCGCTGCACCTGGCGATGACGCTTGTGTTCGCCTACCCGGGCTACCGGGGTGGGCTGTTCCACTCCGCCGGCGCACTCCTTCCGTACTGGGCAGTGGCCGGAGTGATTGGGGTGGATCGCGCCGTTGAAGCGGGGGCCCGGCGCCGCGGGTGGCCGCTCCAGCAGGCCCGGCGCGTCTTCAGCGCGGCACTGGTGGCGCTGGCTGCCACGCTGTCGCTGTACGTGCTGGCGGCGCGCGCGCCGGCGCTGAACAATAACGCGGTTTTCTACCGGACTCTGGCGGCCGATCTACCGCCCGGCGCCGGGCTGATCATAAACGATCCGGCAGCGCTGTATTACCATACCGGCCTGGGCGGCGTGGTCTTGCCCGACGCATCGCCGGAGCGTGCGCTGGATCTCAGCACGCGCTACGGTGTGGACTTTCTGGTGCTGGACGAGAACCGGACCGAGCCGTTTGCCGCGCTGTATCGTGGCGAGGTGACGTACCCTTTCCTGCGTTTGCGTCGCGTGTACTCGCATCCCCAGAACGGAACTGAGATCCAGGTGTATGCCATCGTTCACCCTGAGGAACGCGGACCATGAGACACAGCCGGTGGTTGACCCGCGAAGACTGCCTAATCGGCGCGGCGGCAGTTGCCAGCGTCTTACTCTATGTCGCCGTTGCATCCCGCGACGGGTTGGGCTTCCCGCTGGATGACTCGTGGATTCACCAGACCTATGCGCGCAACCTTGCCCGGCACGGCGAGTGGGCGTTTTACCCCAGCCAGCCGAGCACTGCATCGACCTCTCCGCTGTACACGCTGCTTCTGGCGATCGGGTATCTACTCCGTCTACCGCATCTAGCCTGGACGTACACCCTCGGCGCGCTCACACTGGCCGCTGCGGGCTGGGTCAATGCGCGTCTGGCGCCCAGGTTGTTCCCGCACGTGCCCAATGTTGGGCTGTGGACCGGGCTGATGACCGTGTGCGCCTGGCACCTGATCTGGGCGGCGGCGTCGGGCATGGAAACAATGCTGTTTGCGTTGCTGGTTTTGGTTATTATCGGCCTGGCCTGGCGCGAGCAGGATGCGCTCCGCACCGCCGCGTCCGGTGCCCGTCCGGCGTTTTGGCGCGGCCTGTTGCTGGGCGCTGCCGGCGCCGCGCTGACACTGACGCGGCCAGAGGGACTTGCACTGGTTGGACTGGCCGGCATTGCCGGCAGCGTAGCCCATCTGGAACAGGGAGATAGGCGTACGCTTCGCTGGCTGGCCTGGGGGCTGGGAGCCGTGTTGGGTTGGGTGGCGGGCGTTGCACCCTATGCCGTCTGGAACTATGCGGTTAGCGGGGATATTCTGCCCAGCACGGCGTCTGCCAAGCAAGCCGAGTACGCTGCAACGCTGGCTTTGCCGCTCGCCAGGCGCATCTGGATGATGCTCAAGCCGCTGACCGCCGGGGGGCAGATCGTGCTGCTGCCCGGTCTGCTGGCGATGTTGTTGGTGCTGGTGCGGCGCAGCCGGCTTCTCGCTGCACCGATGTTCTGGTTCCCGGCAATCTGGGCGATTGGGCATGTAGTGCTCTACGCACTGCGACTGCCTGCCCCATACCAGCATGGCCGCTATGTCCAGCCGGTGTTGCCGGTCGTGATCTTGTACGGTGTGGGCGGTACCCTATGGCTCGTCCAGCAGGCGAAGACCCGCTTTGTGACGCGCGTTCTCTCGCGCAGCCTGGCGCTGACCGCCGTGGCAGTGACGCTGGGCTTTGTGATCATCGGCGCGCGCGCCTATGCCAGCGACGTGCAGATCATTAACTCGGAGATGGTCGCGGCGGCGCAATGGGTCGAGCGCCATCTACCCCCGTCGGAGCTGCTCGCCGCGCACGATATCGGCGCGTTGGGCTACTTTGCGCCGCGCCCAATCCTGGACCTGGCAGGCCTGCTCACACCCGAGGTTGTGCCGATCATTCGCGATCACGAAGCGCTGATGAAGCTGATGTGCGCGCGTTCGGCCCGCTACCTGATGGTGATGCCCGATCAGCGGCCGGCGCCCGCGGGCGATCCCCGCCTGGGCGGGCCGCCGATCTTCGAAACGGGCGCGCCCTATGCACCGGCGGCAGGCGGCGGGAATATGGCCGTCTATGCGCTCGACTGGACCGGGGGGTGCTCGGCTAAATAAGGTGTGGCGCGGCCCTGTCTTGCTGGCGGTTTCGCACGGATGGTATTATACTGCGCGCGTGAAGGGGAATTCACGGATTTTTCATGAAGATGCGCCCTTAGCGCTCACATTCTCCATGGAGCAAGCACCTGTGCACCAAAGGTCGGAGATGATTCGGATCGCGCTGGTTGACGATCACCCCGTGTTCCGCCAGGGGCTGTACAACCTGCTGGCCGCAGAGTCGGACATGGTCGTGGTCGGCGAAGGCGCAAGTGGCGAGGAGGCTCTCCGGCTGGTTCATGAGACAGAGCCGGATGTCTTGGTGCTGGACATCAACCTGCCCGGCATGAACGGGCTACAGGTTGCCAACCGGTTGAAGTCGGAGCACGCCCACACGGCCGTTGTGTTTCTGACAGCGTACGATGATATGGAACAGGTTCTCCACGCCATGCGCTCAGGGGGATCGGCGTACTGCCCGAAAGACGTCGAACCCGAGCGCCTGGTGACGATTATTCGCGCCGTGGCAGAGGGCTATTACGTCGTCGGCGAGCATACCTTTGACGGTGAGACGCTGCGCGCGTGGCTGGACGCCGGAGTCGAAGCGGCTACCGGGCCGTACATGGTCGATCCGGGCGAGCATTTCGTACCACTCAGCCCGCGTGAAATGGAGATCCTGCAATACGTCACGCACGGGAAAAGTAACAAAGAGATCGCGCAGCTTCTGGCGATTAGCCACCAGACCGTGAAAAACCACATGACGTCGATTCTCAAGAAGCTGGATGTGCGCGATCGCACTCAGGCAGCCGTCTATGCCCTGCGAAGGGGGTGGGTGCGGCCGCGCGCGCCCGACGACGAGTAGAGGATGAAGCAGCCACGGGATCGGGCCTAGCAGAGGGTATACAACGCATGGCGCATGAGATCACAACATCCAAAGAGGAAGTGCTGCGCGGGTTCCGCGAGGAATACGAGCGGCTGCGCGCCCGTGTGCGCGAGAACCAGCAGTTGATTGAGCAGAGCCAGCTCGAAGTCGACCGGCTGCGCGAGCGCAACGTCGCCATCAGCGCACAGATACGACGCATCGAAGCCAATTTCGATACCATTCCGCGTGCCGACATCAAAGCCGCGTACGACGACGCGCGCGACGCGCAAACCCGCCTGCTGACGATGCAGGGCCAGCTTGAGAAGCTGAAGGGTAATCAGGAAGAACTGGAATACTTTGAGCGCCTGCTCGGACGGCTGTTGAACCTGGTGCAGGGCATCGCGCCCGACCGGCTGGCGGCACCGATGCCCAGCGGTGCCGATCTCGGCGGCGAAGGTGGGAATCTGTCCACGCAGGCGATTGTGCGTATCGTTGAGGCGCAGGAAGCGGAGCGCCAGCGCTTGGCCCGGCAAATGCATGATGGCCCCGCGCAGTCGCTGACGAATTTTATCTTGCAAGCGGAAATCTGCCAGCGCCTGTTCGATCGCAACCCGGACCGTGCCGGCGAGGAACTGAAGAACCTGAAGGCTACGGCGACAGCGACCTTTCAAAAGGTCCGCGATTTCATTTTCGACCTGCGGCCCATGATGCTCGACGACCTGGGCCTGGTGCCCACCATCCGCCGGTATGTTGAGGCATACCAGGAGAAGACGGGCATCCGCACGCAGTTGAGCATTCTCGGCGATGAGCGGCGTCTGCCCGGGCATATTGAGGTGATGATGTTCCGCTCGGTTCAGAGCATTATGGGCGCAGCTCGCGATCACCTCGCCGCCAAGACGATCAGTATTGTGCTGGATGTCGGTCCGGAGCGGCTGAAAGCGACCGTTGAGCACGATGGACGGGGCTTCGACCCCGACGACGTGCTGGCGGGCGATCCCCACACCGAGGATGTGCTCGGTCTGCGGACTCTGCGCGAGCGGATCGGGCTGGTCGGCGGCAGCTTCGAGGTGACCAGCAGCGAAGACGAAATCAGCCGCTATGTGATCGTGCTGCCGGCAGCGGGTTAGGCTGGTGTAATCGCGCCATTACGAAAATGCTCGAAATCGATTGAGGGTAGCAATTAGCTTATGCCTTGCTACCCTCGTT
>DYEN01000390.1 GCA_020725705.1 Anaerolinea sp. | reverse complement strand
CCGATAGTGTTCGCCAAATGCAAGATAAGCCTATTGACGGATGTCTGGTCGCATACACCGTCGCCCGAATCACGCCATTAATGAACAACGATTGCTGTGAGCAGGACGCTTGAGACTCATGACCACACGCAAAAAGCTGATCGAAGTTGCCCTGCCGCTCGAAGCGATTAACGCCGCCAGCGCGCGCGAAAAATCTATCCGGCACGGCCACCCCAGCACGCTTCACCTGTGGTGGGCACGCCGACCGCTCGCCGCGGCCCGTGCCGTGATCTTCACCTCGCTGGTGGACGATCCCGACGACCCGAACGCGCCGCCGGAGTTCGTCGCCGCGTGCCGCAAGCTGCCAGCGGGCGCCAATGCCAGCGTCCAGGACACGCCGCGCCAGCGCCTGTTCGATTTCATCGAACGGCTGGTGCAGTGGGAGAGCACCACCGACGAGGCCGTGCTCAACACCGCGCGCGAGCTGATCCGGCTGAGCACCGGCGGCAACCCGCCCCCGCTGCTCGATCCCTTCGCAGGCGGCGGCTCGATCCCGCTCGAAGCGCAGCGCCTGGGCCTGGAAGCGCACGCCAGCGATCTCAACCCGGTCGCGGTGATGATCAACAAGGCGCTGATCGAGATCCCGCCGCGTTTCGCCAACCTGCCGCCCGTCAACCCGCGCGACCGGAGCGGGCTGTTCGCCCTCACCCCCGGCCCCTCTCCCTCAAGTGGCGAGGGGAGCCTATGGAAGGGGGCGCAGGGGCTGGCCGCCGACGTGCGCTATTACGGCGAGTGGATGCGCGACCGGGCGTGGGAACGGATCGGGCACCTGTACCCGAAATACTACCCCTCATCCCCAACCCTTCTCCCTCAAGGGGAGAAGGGAGAAGCCAGCAGCGGCGGAGACGATGAAAAGGGGCCGATCGTAGTCGATCCCGCGCTCGAACGACAGATGGCCGAGGTAGCGAAACAGTTCCGCAAGCAACCAACCGCCAGCGAAGATATGTTGTGGCAGGCGCTGCGTAATCGCCAGTTGGACGGCCGCAAGTTCCGCCGCCAGCAGCCGATCGGTCCGTTTGTAGTCGATTTCTTCTGCCCGGCAGAGAAGCTGGTGGTCGAAGTGGACGGGCCTATTCACGCAGAGCAGCGAGGCGTGGACGCTGCCCGGCAAGAGTTGATCGAAGCGGCGGGCTATCGCTTTGTGCGGGTCACGGTCGAGCAGGTCGAGAGTCATCTGCCGGACGTTCTGCGCACCATCCGCGCCGCTTTTCTCCCCTCTCCCGAAGCAGGGAGAGGGGCCGGGGGTGAGGGCGAGACGGTGATCGCGTGGCTGTGGGCGCGCACGGTGAAGTGCCCCAACCCGGCGTGCGGGGCGATGATGCCGCTGGTGCGCAGCTTCGACCTCAGCAAGAAGAAGGGGCGGCAAGCCTGGGTTGAGCCGATTGTCGAGCACCCCACCCCAACCCCTTCTCCATCAAGTGGAGAGGGGCTTAACGGCGGCGCTGTTCTCCCCTCGCCCCGCGACGAAGTCGCAGAGGGAGAGGGGCCGGGGGTGAGGGGCCCCCGGATTCGCTTCACGGTGCGCACCGGTACCGGCATGGCGCGCGAAGGCACGGTCAACCGGCGCGGCGCGACCTGCATTGCCTGCGGCAGCCCCGTGCCCTTCGAGCACATCCGCGCGGAGGGCAAGGCCGGGCGCATGGGCGCGCAGTTGATGGCGATTGTCACCGAGGGCCAGAGCGGACGGAACTACTACGCGCCGACGCCAGAGCACGAGCGCATAGCTGCGCAAGTCCCCATTCCTGAGGACGCACCCGACACCGACCTGCCAGAACAGGCGCTTGGTTTTCGTGTCCAGCTTTACGGCATGACCAAGCACCGCGACCTCTTCACCCCGCGCCAACTCGTCGCGCTGACGACGTTCAGCGACCTGGTGGGCGAGGCGCGCGAGCAGGTCTACGCCGATGCGCTGGCCGCCGGCCTGCCCGATGACGGCGTGCCCCTGCGCGACGGCGGCTCCGGTGCGCGCGCGTACGCCGAGGCAGTGAGTGTGTATTTGGCGTTTGGAGTGAACCGACTCGCTGACAGACAATCAACAATCTGTAGCTGGGACGTGGGATACACCAAGATTCGTAATACCTTTGCGCGGCAAGCTATTCCCATGACCTGGGATTTCGCTGAAGGCAACCCATTCAGCACATCAACAGGGAACTTCCAGGATTTGCTTGAATGGACATGCGAAGTCCTTGAAGCCAACCCGTCATTAGTACAAGGGAGCGCTATACAAGCAGATGCGACCCAACTATCTCTGGAAGGTCCGCTTTCGATCTCCACCGATCCACCCTACTATGACAACATCGGATACGCGGATCTATCAGACTATTTCTATTCATGGCTGCGCAAAAGCTTGAGGGACGTTTATCCTGAGATTTTCGGCACACTACTTGTGCCCAAAGAACCAGAACTCGTGGCTACACCGTATCGCTTCGATGGCAATTCCGCTGCTGCTGATAGGCACTTTGAAGATGGTCTGCTGAAGACGTTCAAAAACATGCGGCGCGCCATCCAGCCTGAGTTTCCGCTGACAGTATACTATGCCTTCAAGCAGTCGGAGAGTGATCAGGACGAAGACGGCGAAAATGGTCACGGGATTAGCAGCACGGGTTGGGAGACAATGCTTGAGAGTATGATCCGGGCGGGTCTTGCGGTCGATGGCACATGGCCGATGCGGACCGAACTCAGCAATCGTCCCATCGCTACCGGCGCAAACGCCCTCGCCTCATCCATCGTGCTGGTCTGCCGCCCGCGCCCGGACGACGCGCCGGTTGCCTCGCGCCGCGAGTTTGTCAGCGCGCTACGCCGCGAGCTGCCCCCGGCCTTGCGCGACATGCAGTCCGGCAGCATCGCCCCGGTGGACCTGGCACAGGCGGCCATCGGGCCGGGCATGGCCGTCTACAGCCGCTACCGCCAGGTGCTCGAAGCCGACGGCTCCCCGCTGACGGTCCGCACGGCGCTGCAACTGATCAACCAGGAACTGGACGCCTTCCTCGCCGAGTCCGAGGGCGATGTAGACGCCGACACACGCTTCTGCATCGCCTGGTTCGAGCAGTTCGGTTTCCGCGAGGGCGAGTTCGGCGTGGCGGATGTGCTGGCGCGGGCCAAGAACACCAGCGTCGAGGGGCTGGTCAGCGCGGGGGTGCTGGTTGCCGGGGCGGGCAAGGTGCGCCTGAAGTCGTGGGACGAACTCGAACCGGGCTGGACGCCGCAAAAGGATAAGCGCGCCACGGTGTGGGAAGCGGTGCATCACCTGATCGAGCGGCTCAACACGCACGGCGAGCAGGGCGCGGCGGCGCTGCTGGCGCAGATGCACAGCGATCTGGCCGCCGAAGCGAAGAACCTCGCCTACCGGCTGTACCAAATTTGCGACCGCAAGGGCTGGGCCGAGCACGCGCTGGAGTACAACGCGGTGGTGCTATCGTGGCCGGGCGTGCAGCAGCAGGCCGGCGAGTTGAAGCAGAATCCGCCGCCGGAACAGTTGGGGCTGCTATAGGGCGTTCGGCGACGGCGGCGCGGGGAAGAGCCGCCCCTTGCCCCCGGCCCCTCTCCCTCTGCGACGGCGGCGCGGGGAAGAGGGGGACAGGTGGGGCGAGGGGTGAGAAGGGGTGGGAAGTCCCTCTCCCCTTGAGGGAGAGGGATTTAGGGCGAGGGGCCATATCGACAAGGAACGGGAGCGAGAGACAAAAATATGGCAACGACCAACCGAGATCGAGTCGCGCGGATCATGGACCTGCTCAAAGCAGGGCTGGGGCCGTTCGTGCTGCGCGAGTACAAGATGGTCTACAAGGGCAGCGGCTACGTGCGCGCGATCGATGACGCGCTGCACTCCGTCGCGTATGACCTGCCAGGTGATGTGGACATCAGTCCGGATAATGCCGAGCAGTCCCTGCTGGACCATATCGACGCGCACGGCTGGCTCAAGCTGATGTGGGCCGGGTGGAACGACATCTTCCGCCAGAAGCTCGGCCATGCGGAACGTTCCTATGTCAGCGAACTGATGGAAGCGCGCAACGCTTGGGCACACCAGCGCGCCTTCAGCAATGAGGACGCCTATCGCGTGGCGGACACCGCCGCACGGCTGCTCGGTTCCATCAGCGCGGGCGCTCAAATGGCTGAGGCCCAGGCGATCGGCCAGGAATTGCTGCGCCTGCGCTTCGAGGCAGAGAGCAGGAAGGCGAAGAAAGACACCGGTCCGCTGGGAGAAGGTGTGCCGCGCCCCGCGACCAAGCCCGGCCTCAAGCCGTGGCGCCACGTCGTAGCACCCCATCCCGACGTGGCGGGCGGTCACTATGTCCAGGCCGAGTTCACCGCCGACCTGGCGCAGGTGCTCTCGGGGAAAGCATCTGCGGAATACCAGGACCCGCGCGAGTTCTTCCGGCGCACGTATCTCACCGAGGGGTTGCTGGCCCTGCTGACCAACGGCATCCGCCGCATGACCGGCCAGGGTGGTGACCCGGTCATCCAGTTGCAGACGGCGTTCGGCGGCGGCAAGACACACAGCATGCTGGCGCTGTATCACCTGGTGGGCGGCGAGATCAAGAAGCTGTCTGATATCGTCGGCGGCGAGCGCATCGCGAAGGTAGTCGGCGACATCGACCTGCCCGAGGCCAACCGCGCGGTGCTGGTCGGCCAGGCGCTCAACCCCGCCGATCCGCGCGTCTATCCCGACTGCACGACGCGCACGCTGTGGGGCGAGATGGCATATCAACTGGGCGGCGTCGAAGGCTATCAGATGGTCGCCAATGCCGATCTGGCCGCCGTCAGTCCCGGGTCGAACACGCTCTTCGACCTGCTCGAGCGCTTCGGCCCGTGCCTGATCATCATCGACGAGCTGGTAGCCTACGCGCGCAACCTGTACCATACCGAGAAGCTGCCCGCCGGGACGTTCGACACGGTCATGACCTTTATCCAGGCGCTGACCGAAGCGGTGCGCCGCTCAACCGATTCGCTGTTGGTCATCTCCATCCCCCAGTCGCGCATCGAGATCGGCGGCGAGGGCGGCGAGACCACGCTTGAAATCCTCTCGCACATCGTGGGGCGCGTGGAAGCTGTCTGGCGGCCCATCACCGCCATCGAGAGCTTCGCGATTGTGCGCCGCCGGCTGTTCGCCGAGAAAATCGACTACGCCGCGCGCGATGCCGTGCTGGATGAGTTTGTCAGCATGTACCGTGATAACCGCAACGAGTTTCCGGCGGCTGTTTCCGAGCGCGAATACCTGGAGCGGATGCGCGAGGCCTACCCGATTCATCCGGAGCTGTTCGACCGGCTGTATCAGGACTGGTCCACACTGGACCGCTTCCAGCGCACGCGCGGCGTTCTGCGTCTGATGGCCGCCGTCATCCACGAGCTGTGGTCGCGCGGTGACCAGTCGCTGTTGATCATGCCGGGCACGCTCCCGCTCGATGCGGCGAACGTTCGCAATGAGATGTTGCATTACCTGCCGGAGACCTGGGCGGGGGTTATGGACGCTGACATCGACGGCGAGCAATCGCGTCCTTTCCAGATCGACAGCAATGTGCCCGTGCTGGGTAAGCATATGGCCAGTCGCCGCGTGGCGCGCAGCATCTTTATCGGCAGCGCGCCGTCGGTGGCAGCCCAGGCCGTGCGCGGCGTGGAAGAAGTGCGCATCCGCCTGGCAACCGTCCAACCCGGCGAACCGATCGCGGTATTCGGGGATGCGCTCAAGCGCATGAGCAACCAGCTCACCTACCTGTACACGGATGGCAGCCGCTACTGGTATGATACCCGTCCGACGGTCAACCGTCTGGCCCGCGACCGCGCGCAGATAGTCCCGGCCGACGTGGTGAATCACGAGATCATCACCCGCCTGCGCAGAGAGTCGCGCGTGCGAGACTTCGACGGCGCGCACGTTGCGCCGCAGCAAACATCCGACATCATCGACGAGCCACAGGTGCGCGTGGTCATTCTTCATCCGGAGCACACGCATAAACGCAGCAACGGCGATTCGGAGGCGCTTCTCTTCGCCAAGGAAGTCCTTGAGCAACGCGGGAACGCCCCGCGCCTGTATCGCAACATGCTGGTCTTTATCGCGCCTGACCAAACGGATATGGACGCTCTGCAGGAAGCTGTCCGCGAGCATCTGGCGTGGCAGTCTATCCAAGACGACGAAGAACAACTAAACCTGGATGCGCAGCAGCGCAAACAGGTTCAGACACAGCTCGCGCGTACCGAACAGACGGTGGCCACGCGCCTGCAAGAAGCTTACACCTGGCTGATCGTCCCCTATCAGCCGGAAGCCATCGGCCAGATCGAATGGCAAACCATCCGCATTGGCGGTCAGGACTCCTTCTATCAACGCGCGGCACGCAAGCTGCATCAGCTTGAGGCGCTGATCCCCGCGTGGGCGCCCGAGAACCTGCGCATGGAGCTGGATCGCTTCAATCTGTGGGGAGACAAGGCGCATGTTAGCCTCAAGCAGCTCTGGGAGTACTTCGCCCGCTACTGTTACTTGCCCCGGTTGCTCGACGACAGTGTGTTGCTGCAGGCTGTACGGGATGGGATCAATCGGGCGAACCCGCCCTTTGGATATGCCACCGGTGTCACGGCGGATGGCCGCTACTCAAATCTGGCGTTCGGAACCTCTAGCAGCGTCTACATCGACGATGCCAGTGTACTTGTGCATCCGGACGCCGCGCAGCGCCAGCTCGACGAAGACAGGGCACGAATCCAGGCGACCAGGTTGACGGCGGCGGTCGATGAGCAGGACGTCGACGCGATAAGGATAGCCGCAAGAAGAACACGCTCCGTCGTCGAACCGAAGTCACCGCCGTTGCCCACCCGCTACTTTGGCTCAGTCTCAATTGATTCGCAGCGCGTCAATCGCGAGATGGGTTTGATCGTTGAAGAGGTGATCCAGCGCCTGACAAGCCTGACCGGGTGCGACGTCGAAATTCATCTGGAAATCAGCGCCCGGCGTCCGGAAGGGTTCGACGAGGCCATCGTGCGTACGATCAACGAGAACAGCCGCACGCTGAAGTTCGACAGTCACGGCTTTGAGGCAGACTAGATTAGCCGCCGCTCTACTGAGGTGCGGTTTCGCAGTTGGGCGTGCAAACTGCACCTCGCAAGGGCGACTACGCGCTGCGATCCTATCGGGCTACACAGCCGGCTCAGGTCTAGCCGGGAGTTTGAATGACCTCTGACAGCAAGTTTGGAATGCTCCGCAAGGTCCTGCGCATGTTGAGGCTTTCACCGCGGGCAAGCGAGGATGTCATCAATTTCATCGTGGACCTGCTCACCGGCGAGGGAAAGGATGAGGAGAGCCGGAAGGCGGAGTTCCCATACCGTCTGCGCGATGACTTTCTCAGTCCGGCAGAACTCAGCTTCTTCAACCTGCTGCAAGATGTCATCGGGGAACGAGCGGTCCTCTGCCCCAAAGTCGGATTGAGCGATCTGTTTTGCGTCAAGCACAGTGACCCCGGCCGTTTCCGGATCTACACCAACAAGATCGACCGCAAGCATATGGATTTTTTCCTGTGCGATCCTGTCACGATGCGGCCATTCCTGGCGCTTGAGCTGGACGACAGAAGCCATAAGCGTCCGGATCGCCAGGAGCGTGACGCGTTTGTGGAGCAGGTTTTTGAGGTGGCCGGCTTGCCGCTGCTGCATGTTCCCGCCAGGCACGCCTACCGAACGGCGGACATCGCCGCCATCCTGGCACCCTATCTCAAGGCAGACGTCGCACGGTTACCAGCCGCGCCCGCGCTCACGGAAAGCAGCAACGGTATTCCACACTGCCCGAAGTGCAACAGCCCTATGGTCTTGCGGACGGCCAAGAGGGGACCAAACGCAGGCAGCCGCTTTTGGGGTTGCCCGAATTATCCAAAATGCCGCATCATCCCTTACACGGAATAACCCTGCACCGGAGATAAGGACACCATGAACCAGTACCATGCACTCTCTCACCAGGATGCTGCACATATTGTCAGCGTCATCCAGCAAGAACTCGAGCGGCGTGGCCAGGGCGCCGCGGTAGCCGTAGTCGATGCGCATGGGGAGTTGATTGCCTTCCTGCGCACCGATGGTTGCAAGCTACCGTCCATCACCATCGCCATCAACAAAGCTTTCACCGCCGCACGGGAGCGTCGCCCGACGGCTGAGATCGGCGCGGAATCCCGTAAGGCGCCGTTTCCCATGACGAACTTTGGCGACCCGCGTTACACGGCCTGGGGCGGCGGCCTTCCGATCGTCCATCGCGGTGACGTGATCGGCGCGGTGGGCGTCAGCGGCCTGACTGAGGACGAGGACGTCGCGCTGGCGCAATTAGGTGTAGTGTCGCTTGAATACTGAGGCTGGTCGTCCTATTTACCGTATCCACGTTTGTCGAAGTCACCGGTTCGGCAAGATCAAGGGCAACTTGCCGGCGGGGATAGTGCCTGCACCATAGACCGCGCCGGCGTCCAACCGATCCTGGCCTGGGTGAGCCGTCATCGTCGCCTGAGCACAGACGACGAGCGCCGTCTGCACAGCAGCCAAGGCAAGATCAACCTTGTACCCATCAGCGCCAGTGGAAGCGTATGGCCGCCTGCGAAATGCCTTTTGGAGGCCCGGCCCCAAATGCGCACAGGCTCTTCACGAAGTTCCACGACCATTGACCGGCCAAACCTTCAGCCCAATTCACGCCATCTCAAACATTGCTGGACATGAACAGGTTTTCGAGCTGCTTCTGGCAGATGGGGCTAACCGGTTGCCATGACGCGTGAGCCAAGAGGTCAATTCCTCGGTCACCGGCGTTCAGGCGCAGCCAAAGGGCAGCGATGCCTTTGTGATTGGCCCCTACACGGTGATGGTAGTGGTAGCAGGGAGGGGCAAGCCGGGATGTACAGCCGGCACCGTGTTCTTGCTCGAAGCCCCTGGCCGCAAGAACATGATGGCCAGACGCCCGAAGTTCTGAGCGGGTATGACACGCTGATAGCCACACAGGCGACATGAGCAGGCGCTCGCAGCGGAGACAACTATCCGGTGAGACGGAACGAACCCGATCCGGCCACAGTCCGGATCAGGTTCGCCCATTCTTCCCATCAGCTTTAGAGCATGCGCGGCTGGGTGACCGTGCAGTTACGCTTTTTCGATTTTCACTTTGGTGTCGTAGAACACCGCGCTCCCGCCGACGAGATCTGTCAGCGTGACGTTCTGCAGCACCGGGTCGGTACGCATCGCGGCATTGGCGTGAATCCCGGTAGCGCGGCGCCGGTCACCCGCGATCTTACTGCCATCGATGTGGATGTCGCGTGCTCCACTGGCGAAGTGACCCCAGCCCAGGGCAAAAGCGACGACGCCCGGGCGGATGCCCTGAGTCACCTTGGCGCGGCCGACCATCTTCAGGGTCGTCCCGTCCTTCAGATCCCACACTCCGGACGGGTTGCTCGCCGAGGAAATATGCACGTCGTCCCCGTCCTTGATCCCCAGGCGATCGGCGTCGGCCTTGTTGATCAGCACGGCGTTTTCGGGCATGAGGCTTAGCAGCCAGTAGTTGGAAATGCCACGCGCTTTCGCCATCATGATCTCTTTGTATGTGATCAGCGTGAACTCGTAGCCCTCGTCTGCGATCTTCTCGCCGGTAGCAGAAAGCCCTGGCTCGAAATAACGCGGGTACCCCACGAAAGGCTCACCGGTCATGCTGTTGCGCGCGGTTGCGACTTCTTCCTGATACAGGTTGATAAGCCGGCCGTAGGGATGCGCGACCTTTTCGCCCTTGTACCCCTTCTCAAACGCCTCAAAGCGCCCGCCCCGGTTCATCACGTACGCGACGCGGCGCCACAGGCTCTCGTCGTTCCCCAGCGCCAACTGCCAGCGCTGCGGGTCGAAGACGCTCGGCGGTAGGTGGCGGCGAGACTCGATGAAGATCCGCAGTTCCTCGTCATCCGCTTCCGGCACAGCATCCGAGCCATCCGCCTTCTCGCCAAAGGCGATATTGGCGACCTGCTTCAGAT
>DYEN01000389.1 GCA_020725705.1 Anaerolinea sp. | reverse complement strand
CGGCAAAGCGCCCCTGATCGTCAATAACCCGGTGCTGCTGGCGTCCGGCGTGGCCGGATACGACGCCGCCGCCTATGCCGGCCTGCTAGATCTATCGAAGCTAGGTGCGATCGTCACCAACCCGATCACTTGGCGCCCGCGCCGGGCCGCGCATGGGCCGCGCGTTGTGCCGCTGCCGGCCGGCGTGCTGATCCACACCGGGCTGCCCAACCCCGGTGTCCGCCGCGTGATCAGGGACTATCGCGCGCGGTGGGCGCGCAGCCCGGTCCCGATCATCGCGCATGTGGTCGCCACCACGCCCGAAGACGTCGCCGCCTGCGCCGCCGAACTGGACCGCTGCGAGAGTGTGGCGGCGATGGAGCTTGGCCTGCACGACCAGGCGGCACAGCGCGACCTGCAAGACTTGATCCAGGCCGCGCACGACGCGACATTGCTGCCGATCCTGGTGCGCCTGCCGCTCTACAACGCGCTGGAACTGGCGCCCATCGCCGAGGCCGCCGGCGCGGGCGCCGTGGTCGTGGCCGGGCCGCCGCGCGGGACGGCGCGTGATCCGGTCTCCGGCCAGCTTGCCGGGGGGCGCATCTACGGGCCGAGCCAGACGGCGCAGGCACTGCGCGCCGTGGGGCTGGTGGCGCGGGCGGTCGCGATCCCGGTGATCGGCTGCGGGGGGATCCACACGCCGGACCACGCGCGCGACTTCATCGAGGCGGGCGCGGTGGCCGTGCAGATCGATTCGCTGTTGTGGACGCAGCCGCACATGGTCGAGGTCATCGCGCGTAACCTGGGCGGCCTGGAGCTAACCCGCGCCGCCGGGGCGCTGGCCGACGAGTGGGAGCCGGGCATGGGCGAAACGATGCGCAAGCGGCGAGAGTGGGACAAACCTCATCGTCCGCTAGATGTGCGCCCGCTCCGCCCGCCCGATCTGCCCGAATAACGCGCGACGCGTCGGGGCCGGGCAAGTCCGGCCCGTGCCAAATGTGAAGTCAAGCGCACGACCGATGGGTAGCGGGGCAGCAAGCTGCACTCCTATAAAACATCTACCGCCGCTTTCCGAAAAGTGCCGCCCACGCCCTAGGCGTGCAGCTTCGGCGCGAGGTCGCCCGCCCAGGCACGGATCGCGTCCCAGTCGCGGTGGTCGCCTTCCGACCACGCGCCAAGCCGGACGCTCACGCGGAACATCAGCCGCTTGCGCCAAGACGGCACCTTGGCGATGTCCAGCGCCCCGGCGAAGTAGCCCTCGCTCACCGGCCTGACCAGCGCCCGAACCGGCTCCAGCCACGCTTTCACGCCCTCGTGATACTGCGTGTTCTTCATGGAGAGCGTCATGCAGACCAGAAATGCGGCAAATGGGCGTTCGGCCAGGGCAGCCCGGTGTGTGTGCAGGAACTGCATGGCTTCCGGCAGCCAGCGGTGATCCTGGATGGCGCTCCCGGCAACAACGGCGCCGTACGGCGACAGATCGGTAACCTCTGTCATCGGGCGGACCTCAACATCGAGACCGCGCTCGGACAGAGTTTGCCCGATCGCTTCGGCAACACCGGCGGTCGTGCCGGTTCGGCTGGCGTAGGTGACCAGAACGCTGTTGGACATCAGATGTGCTTGCTCCCTATCGCGGTGGATGCTCAGAGGACGTGGACACTCACAGGGTAGCACGCAGGCATGCGGCGGGGCAGTGCCGGACGGCGTGAATTTGCGCGTCGATTGGCGCCGCCGGGTGCTCACTGCCCGGCCCGGAGCCAACCAAATTAATCTCATCATCAATATCACGCACTGCTAATATTGAAAATTTTAATTTCATGATTGACTTTCTGGATCTGCTCTGTTACGATAATTAAAGAACGTATATACGATCTACACTCGCGAGGGAAAGTCATGTATCCAGTCTATCCGGTGCCCAGCCAGTGCCCGGTCTGCTACGAGACGATGATCATTCAGCGGCTGCACTGTCCCAACTGCGACGTGACGGTCGAAGGGCGTTTTTCGCTGGGGCGGCTGGCCCTGCTCACCCCCGAACAGATTGAATTCGTCGAAGTCTTTCTGCGCTGCGAAGGCAAGATCACCCGCGTTGAAAAAGAGCTGGATATTTCCTACCCCACCGTGCGCAGCCGCCTGAACGAGATCATCCAGGCCATGGGCTATGAGGTGTCCGGTGGCTCCGAGCAGGGTGAGGAGCTGACGCCCGAAGAACGCCGCCAGGTGCTGGACGACCTGGCAAGCGGCAAGATCACGTCGGAAGAGGCGATCGAACTGCTGCGCGGCGAGCTACCCTAACCGCACCCGGTTCCCCAGACGCAAGCAAAAGGAGCGTATGACTATGGCATCGCGCAAGGATATTCTGGATATGCTCGCACGCGGTGAGATCGACGTGGATCGCGCCACCGAGCTGCTGAGCCAGGCGCACAACGCGCCCACGCCGGACGCCCCGCCCGAACCCGAAGCGCCCATCCCGCCCGCCCCGGCCCCGGAACCGCCGCGCGCCCCGGCGCCACGGGCCGCAGGCAAGCCGCGCTGGCTGCGGGTCCATATCAGCGAGCTGGACACGGGTCGTAACCGGGTCAAGATCAACGTGCCGCTGGGGCTGGTGCGTCTGGGGATGAAGATCGGCGCGCGCTTCACCGACGAGTTGAACGAAGAAGTCATCGGTGATGTGCTGCAGGCCCTTGAGAGTAACCAGATCGACGGCACGCTGGTCGAGGTCGAGGACATCGAAGACAACGAGCGGGTGCACGTGTTTGTGGAATGAGACCGGGACCAGGCAGAAGCCGGGCGAGAGGACGGGAAAGATGAAGCGTATTGAGGGAGTCAATATCCATGCTCCGGTGGTCGTGCAGGCGGTCAGCGGAGACCTGATTCTGCGCGGGCGCGAAAGCACCGCGCTGATGATCGACGGCGACGCTCCGCAGATTGAGTATCTGGGCGGGAGCCAGCCCTATCTGGTGCGCTGCAACGGAGACTGCCGCCTCACCGTTCCACCCAAAATGAACGTCGTGATTCAGCACGTGGCCGGAGACGCGCGAGTTGCCGATTTGGCCGGAATGACCGAAATTCAGAACATCGGAGGCGATCTGACGATCGGGCACGTGCGGGACGTGGTGATCGACAACGTCGGCGGCGACCTGCGGCTGAAATGGGCCGACCAGGATGTGCGCATCAAGAACATCGGCGGCGACGCCACGCTCCGTGAGATATGCGGCAGCCTGACGATCGCCAACGTCGGCGCGGATGTGTATATCCGCGGCGTGGATGGCAACTGCACCGTTGAGCACTCCGGCGACGATCTGGTGCTGAACATCGCGTTTCATCCGGATCACGAGTACCGTTTTGGCGCCGGTGGTGATATCCTATGCCGCATCCAGCCCGAAACCGACGCGCGCTTCGTGCTGCCGCCGGATATGCGCTACGAGCTGGACATCGAGGCAAACATAACCGAAACCGAGAGCGGCGAGCAGACGGTGATCGTCGTCGGAGAGGGTCGCGCGACGGTCACGCTTACCGCCGGGCGCGAACTGCGTCTGATCGGCGAGGCCGAGGACTATGTCTTCAACCTGGGCGCGCAGATCGAGGAAGAGCTGGAAGCCCGGCTTAGCAGCCTGGAAGAGAAGCTCAGCCGCCAGTTCGAGGGTCTGGACGAGCGCATCCAGGCGCATACCGAGCAATTCGCCGAGAAAGCGGCGCGCTTCGCGTCGCGCGCGGAACGGCAGGCCGAGCGTGCGCGCCGTAGCCTGGAGCGCAAGATGAAAAGCCGGAAGCGCGAGTTTGGCGGCGTGCGTTTTACGTGGGGCTTTCCGCCCGAACCGCCCCAGCCACCGCGCCCCCCGGCGGAACCCGTCAGCGAAGAAGAACGCCTGATGATCCTGCGCATGGTGCAGGATAAGAAGATCACAATCGAAGAGGCGGAGCGGCTGCTGGCAGCCCTTGAGCGGCGCGAATAGCGCAACAAACAGCCACAGCCGCCCACCGCCGCGCAGAATAGAGCAGGACGGTAGCATGGCGGCAGGCGCAGTCACCACACGGCCCGCGCGTCCCGAGACCGGTCTCCGGCCGGTTCACTTGCGGCACGATCTGGGCGCGATCGCCAACCTGATAGAATACTGCTTCGCGCCCACGCTGGATAGCAGTGGGCGTGCGGCCATTCAGGAAATGCGCCTCTTGAGCCGGTCCGGCCCGCTGCTGTGGCTGCTGTCGCACTTTGACAGAGTCGGCCCGAGCCTGCTCAAAGGCTTCGTCTGGCTGGAAGCGGGCCGCCTGGTCGGCAACGTGTCGATCGCGCCAGCCGGGTACGGCGGAGGATGGATCATCGCCAATGTCGCCGTCCATCCCGACTACCGCCGCCACGGCATTGCCCGCCATCTGATGCAGGCGGCGCTGGACTGGGTCGCACATCACGGGCGGTTCGCCGTGCTGCAGGTCGAGGCCGACAACGAGCCGGCGCGCGCGCTGTACGACGGCCTAGGGTTCCGCGCCCAGCGCGCGTTTACCCGCTGGCGCCGGGCGGGTGGCTTTTTCGCGCAGCCGCCTGCGTCGGTCGGCGTTCCCCTGCGTCTGTTGGGGCGCGCGGATTTTCCGGCGCTGCTGGCGCTGGCGCAGCGCGTCCGCCCGGATGTTGCGGGTGGGCTGGGCTGGCTGCGCCCCACCCGGCTTGAGGCGTTCAGCCCGCCGCGCTTTGGCCTGGTGAGCACCTTGCTGAGCGGCAGGCGGAGCACGCTGTGGGGTCTCCCTGAGGGCAACACACTTGGCGCCGCCCTGATGGCTGAGACACGGGCCGGGACGAGCGCGGCTGTCTTTGACCTGCTGGTCGATCCGGCCCGGCAGGGCACGCTCGAAGCGGCGTTGATCGGCCATGTTGTGCGGGTCTTCGCCCGGGCGCGCCAGCCGCTGATCACCGAGCACCCGGCCGATGACGAAGCTGCTGCGGAGCAGTTTCGCGCCAACTATTTCCGTCCGGAGCGCACCCTGGTCCACATGATCTGGCCGGCAGATGCGCAGTAGGCAACACCCACGGCAAGGAAGGATTGAACCGATGTCGACGGCAGAAGAACGAATGCGGATCTTGCAGATGATCCAGGATGGGAAGGTCACGCCCGAAGAGGGGGCGAACCTGATCGAGGCGCTGAACCGCGGCAGCCGGCCTACTCCGCCCCCGCCGCCCGGCCTCGATCCCCGCCTGCTACGGGTGCGGATCACCGATTTGCGCACCGGCAAAACCAAAGTGAACGTCAACATCCCGATGGGCCTGGTCAACGTTGGGGTCAAGCTGGGGGCGCGCTTCGCCCCGACCGGCTCGGGGGTGGACTACGAGGAAATCATGGCAGCCATCAAGAGCGGCGCCAGCGGCAAGCTGGCCGACGTTGAGGATATAGAAAGCGGCGAGCATGTGGAGATCTGGGTCGAATAGCGAGCCAACGCCGCGCGCCTGTGCGCGCCCCCCAACATCAGAAGCGCCTGGTTTTGCGTCACCCGGCGCTTCTCTTTCGCCTTATGCCTGGCGCCGCGCCTCGTCGAGCGCCCGCTCGAAGCCGGGCAGCGCGCGCCGGATCATGGCGTCGCTGCCTGTCAGAGAGATGCGAAAGTAGCCGGGCATCTCGACCACCGTCCCCGGCAGACAGAGAATATTGTGCCGCGCCAGGATGCGGACGAACTCCCAGTCATCTGCGATGGGCGCGCGCGGGAGCAGATAGAACGCGCCTTCGGGCGAGTGCAGCTCGTAGCCCTGCTCGCGCAGCGCGCCGACCAGCCAATCGCGCCGGGCCTGAAGCTGGCCGATGTCAATCGACAGGCGATCCAGATCGGGCAGGGCGTGCTGCAACAACGCGTTCGGGAACGCAAAACCGATCAGCAGCAGCGCCCCCATCAAGGCGTCGCGCAGCGGCTCGCGCTCCGGCATGGCGGGCGGCAGCGCGATAAACCCGATCCGCTGGCCCGGCGACAGCAGCGTCTTGCCATAGGTGTAGATCAGCAGCGTATAAGGATAGTACGCCGTCGGGCTGGGGTAGGCGCGTCCGTCGTAGATGATGCGGCTGTAGGCTTCGTCGGAAAGCAGGTAGATCGGGTGCCCGTGGCGCGCGCTGGCATCTGCCAGCAGATCGGCCAGCGCCTGCAGCGTCTCCGGCGGGTAGATGCGCCCGGTCGGATTGTTGGGCGAGTTAACAATGATCGCCCGCGTGCGGTCCGTGATCGCGCCCGCGATGGCATCCAGATCAAGGTCAAAGGTGGCCGGGTCCACCCGCACGCGCACGGGCCGACCGCCGACCGCCAGGATTTGCGCCTCGTAGAAAAACCACGGCGGCGAATTGAAGATCACCTCGTCGCCCGCCTCAACCAGCGTCCACAGCGCGGCGAACAATCCGGCAAACGCGCCGGTGGTCATCAGGATGTCTTCGGCGGCGAAGTCGATCCCGCGCCAGGCGCTCAGCGACCGGCTGACAGTCTCGCGCGAGTTCGGCTCGCTCAGCTTGTAGGCGAACCAGCCCTTATCGTGCGGCACTGTAGCGCGCTGCAACGCCTCAACATACGCGGGCAGCGGGCCATCCTGCGGGGATTGCCGTAGGCGAAGTCGGCGATGTCTGGCACGTGGGCGTGCTCGTCGAAGAACTCGAAATAGCGAAAGACGTGCTGCAGCGCGGCGGCAGCTTGTGACCTGTCCGCAAGCCGGTGCGTGGTGTGCATGATGTCTGGCTCCTGTGTCCCGGGCTTGGACGATTTAATTCTAATATGTGAATTGATCTTAAAACGTCTTGTCACAGAGCGCAAAAAACCCGGATTGCCGCAGCGATCCGGGCTGTGGATGGCGAGCAAGCCTCAAAGCTAGGCGGGCCGCTCGATGGGGTTCGCCAGCACTGCCACCAGCAGGTCAACCGCCGCCGCGATATCGCCGCGCAGAGCGGTCTCGCTGCGCGTGTGGACCTGGCGGGCCGGGATCGAGATGCCGCCCGTCGGCACCCCTGCCCGCGCCAACTGGATCGAGGCGCCATCGGTCGCGCCGAGCATCATCACGTCAAGCTGGTAGGGGATGCCGGCTTCCTCGGCGCGGACGATCAGCAGGTCGCGGACCCAGCCGGGCACGACGTGACGGGTATCGCGCACTTTGATCGCCGCCCCGCCGCCGAGCGTGATCGCGGACGGGGACGCCTTGGGTACATCCCCTGCCGGCGTGATATCGATCGCGATTCCGAAATCCGGCTCCAGGGCGAAGGCGCCCGTCTGAGCGCCGCGACGCCCGATCTCTTCCTGCACGGTGAACGCGAAGAAAAGGGTATGAGGCGTGCCTTGCTCGCGCAGGCGGCGCAGCGCCTCGATCTGAACCGCGCAGCCAAGCCGGTTGTCGAGCGACTTGGCGATCACGCGCTCTCCCTGCCACAGTGCCTCGCCCACGAAGGCGCCGGGGTCGCCCGGCCGCACGCCACTCCCGGCGGGAAGATCGAGAAAGAAGCCTTCCAGGCGAGGGATCTCGTTGCGCTTGCTGAACTGGTTCTCAACACCGACCGGCGCGATCGTCCCGTTCTCAAAGCGCACGCGTGCCCCAAGCAGCGACGCGGGCAGCACACCGCCCAGGTTGCTGAAGCGCGCGAACCCCTGCCGGTCGATGTGCGACACGATGACGCCGATCTCGTCCATATGCGCCGCGCTCATGACCCGCAGCGGCCCCTCGCCCACGCGGCAGATCAGGTTGCCCAGCGCATCGACCCACACCTCGTCGGCCAGCGGCTCGACCTCGGCGCGGATCAGATCGCGCACCCGGTGCTCGAACCCGGACGGCCCCCATGCCTCGGCCAGTTTCGTGATCAGTGCTTCCACGGCTCAATCCCTTTCCAGCACAGCCGGTGTCAGCGCCATCCACGCGGCGCGCAGCAGCCGGCTTTGATTCTCGAAATCAGACAGGTTCATCACGCTTGCAGGACCGTGCAGGTAGCGGCACGGGTTGGCGACCACCGCGCTCGGCACGCCGCTCCGCGTCAGGTGAATCGCCCCGGCGTCAGTCCCCCCGGCGTGCTGCGGCGAGCGGAACTGGAACGGGATCCCTTCGCGCTCGCAGGTCTGCGCCAGAAAGCGCAC
Organism: Anaerolinea sp.; assembly: GCA_020725705.1. Taxonomy (GTDB): domain Bacteria; phylum Chloroflexota; class Anaerolineae; order Aggregatilineales; family Aggregatilineaceae; genus DYGX01. Next base: position 2,419 of record DYEN01000389.1, on the reverse strand, counting down.
CAGACGCGGATCGCTGACCATCGAACGGTCGGCCACGGTGATCGCCGGGCCGCCACCCAGGCGCGTGATCGTCGTCTGATCCGGCTCGTCGGGGTCCTCGGGCAGGTCGTGGCAGGCGGTTGTCTCCAGCACAAACGCCACGTCCGGCTTGATCGCCTGCGCCGCAACCTGCGCCCCGCGCAGCCCGACCTCTTCCTGGACGGTGAAGGCTACGTGCAGGTCAAAGGGGAACGGCTCGCCCTGGATCAGCGTGATCAGCGAGGCGCAGCCCGCGCGATCGTCTAGCGCCTTGCCGCGCACGGTTGGACCCAGCTCGATCAGGCGGCTGTCGAAGGCGATCAGCTCGCCGCGTTCGACCGCGTTCTGGGCTGCGTCGCGGCTCGACACCCCGATGTCGATCCGCAGCCGCTCAATAGACACCGTATCTTCGGACGAGTTGACGTGAATAGGCGCCCACGCCACCACGCCGGGGATGCGCTCCGGCCCGACCAGCACGCGCATACCCGGCAGAATCCGCGCGTCGATCCCGCCCACAGCGCGGAAGCGCAGCAGGCCGTCGCTGTCGTAGCCGACGACGATCAGCCCCACCTCGTCCATGTGGGCCGCCGCCATGACACGCAGATCGACCGCGCCCGTCCCGCGCCGCACGGCGAGCAGATTGCCGAGCGCATCGACGCGCACATCCTCGACATAGTCGCGGATGTGGGTGTAGATCAGGTCGCGGACGGCGTCTTCCCCGCTGGACACGCCGATCGCATCGCACAGCTCGCGCAGAATCATGGTATCCGCTCCTTGTTCGCGTTGTCCGGCGGCAGTTTCCAGGCGATCTGCGCCAGCGTGTCCGGCCCCAGCGTCTCGATGAACGCCGCCAGCAGCCGGCCCGTCCGCGTGATATCGCGCAGGTCCACCACCTCGGAAGGCGTGTGCATGTTGCGAATCGGGATGCTGAGCAGGGCGGTGGGGATCCCGGCATGGCTGACCTGGATCGCCCAGGCGTCCGTGCCACTGTGGCCGGGCAGCACCTCAATCTGAAGCTTGATCTCGTGGTCCTTTGCTACCTGGCGCAGGGTCTTGAACAGGCCGGGGTGGAAGTTCGGACCGCGCCCCAGCGTCGGACCTTCGCCCAGCGCGAACGACACATCGTCATTGACGCCCGGCTGCTCGCCGAAGGTCGTGTCGATGGCAATGGCCAGATCGGGCTGCACCTGATAGGCTGCGCCAGTCGCTCCGACCAGGTTAAGCTCTTCCTGCACGGCGGCGACGGCGACCACATCCCAGGCGTGCGCGCGGCGCGTCAGCTCGTCCAGGCAGACGGTCACTGCCGCAATCGAGGCCCGGTTGTCCAGCGATTTACCCATCACCCGCTCGCCGCGCAGCTTCACAAACGGCGCGTCGAACGTGACCAGATCGCCGATGCGCACCAGCGCGGCGACTTCGTCCGCCGGCAGGCCGACGTCGATCCACAGCTCGCTCGCGGGCGGGTATTTCTTACGGTCGCGGCTCATGTGCGGCGGCGCCGCGCCGAACACACCCGGCAGCACACGGCGCCCGTGCACCAAGACCGGCTGCGCGAGCAGGGCACGATAGTCCGTCCCGCCCAGCTTCTCGGTGCGCAGAAAACCGTCGCGCACCTCGGCCACCAACAGGCCGATCTCGTCCATGTGGGCGCACAGCATGATCGTCGGGCGCGGGTCTGGCCCCGTGCCGCGCTTGATCGCGATCAGGCTGCCCAGGCCGTCCTGCTCGAACGCGTCCACCAGCGGCGCCCAGGCGGCCTGGATGACAGCTCGCACCGGCTCCTCGTGCGCCGAGGGAGCCGGGGTCTCGCTCAGTTGTTTGAGATGCTCGGTGAGGTCGAATGACATAGAGGATGTTCTTTCGATGACGGTCTGCGATCCACGAAGAAGTTTTTTTCCGGTTACTGCGATGAATTCGAAACTGAATCCGGCGAAAAGGTGTCCTGCGTCGGCGTTGGCTCCATCGTCGGCGTGGCCTGCGGCGGAACCGGCGTGTTGGTCGGCAGCGGGATCTCGGTCGGCGGCAGCGTGGCGGTGGGCGGCAGAGTCGCCGTTGGCGGCACGGTGAGCGTCGGCGCGACCGTCGGCTGCGGCAGCGGCGTCCACGTCGGCAGCGGCGTGATGGTAGCAGTTGGGAACACGATCTGCGGCAATGTCGGATACAGGAACAACTGCGTGGCCGTCGGGCGCAGCGGGCCGCCGAGCGGGGTCGGGGTCGCCAGGCTGAACGGCGTCACCGTCGGCGAGGTGGTCACCCCGCCCAGGGTGGGCACCGGCGTCCCCCCGCCGGAGCGCGTGGCCTGCGATTCGGGCGCCGTCGCCAGCAGGATAGCGCCCAGGCAATAGCAGGGCAGCGTCAGCAGGATAATCACCAGCAGCACGATGCGAATGGTGCGCTGGCT
>DYEN01000388.1 GCA_020725705.1 Anaerolinea sp. | reverse complement strand
GCTGATGATCCGGTTGCGCAGCGGGAAGTTGTGCGCTTCCGGACGGGTCCCCGGCGGGAAGATGCTGACGACGGCTCCATTCCGCGCGATCTCGGCGGCAAGCTGGCGGTGTTCGGGCGGGTAAATTACATCGATACCGCTGCCCAGGACGGCGATCGTGCGCCCCCCGGCCTCAAGCGCGGCCCGGTGCGCCACGGCGTCGATGCCGAGCGCCAGCCCGCTGACGATGGTGATCCCCGCGTTGACCAGGGGAGTGACCAGCGCGTATGTCACGTCGCGCCCGTAGACGCTGGCGCGGCGCGTCCCCACAAAGGCGACTGCCCAGCGATCCTGATAGAGCAGCGTCCCCTTGACGTACAGCACAGGGGGTGCTTCGGGCAGCTCGGCGAGCAGGGTGGGATAGTCCGGATCTTCGAGCGTCAGGACGCTGGCGCCGAGCCGGTCTACTTCGGCCATCATGCGATCCAGGTCCAGCGTCGGGCGTGTGGTGATGATGTTCTCGACGGTCAGGCGGTCCAGCCCGGCGGCGCGCAACTCAGCTTCATTCGCCGTCCAGGCATCAGCCAGATCGCCGAAGTGCCGGAGCAGCGCGCGGAGCCGCGCCGGACCGATCCCGCTGATCGCGTTGAAGCCAAGCCAATATTTGCGCGCGGTCATCGTGTCCTTCGCCTGTCCGGAGCCGCCCGACGCGCTTACTCGCCGAGCAGCCCTTCCATCAGATGCACCGTCATCTGGCCCGCCGCGATGTCCACCTTCAGGATGCATTCCTCGATGTCCGGCAGCAGGACTTCGCCCAGCGGCCCATGCACGACGTACACATCGTTCGCGCCGGTTTCGATCACATCGGCGATTTTGCCCAGGTACTCGCCCTCGTCGGTGACCACGTCCAGCCCCAGGGCCTGGAACAGATAGAACTCGCCTTCCTCAAGCGGGACCGCTTCTTCAAGGGGGACCATCACGTACTGGTCGCGGTAGGCGTCGGCGGTGGTGCGATCGGCCAGCCCTTCAAGCTCGAGGATCAGATACTGCTGGTGGCGGCGCGCGCGGCGTACGCGATGCTCGGTGGCGGCGTGGGCATCGGCCGGATCCGTGCCGAGAAAGACGCGGCGGTTCTCGACGATCCGCTCCGGGTAGGCGGTGATAATCTCGACGCGAAGCTCGCCGCGCACGCCGTGCGGCCTGAGGACGCGCCCCAAGAGCAGAAACGGCGGCGGCTCTCTGCGCCGGCGGACGATTCGAGGTGACATACCTATCTGTGCTGCGCTAGATGATATCGAGATTGACGCGCTTGCCTTCGTTGGCGGCCACAACGCGCACCAGGGTGCGAATTGCATTGGCGACGCGGCCATTCTTGCCGATGATGCGGCCCATGTCTTCGGGAGCCACTTCCAGCTCGATCGTCGTCGTTCCGCCGCGCGTCGTCTCGGTAACGCGCACCTGCGATGGATCGTCAACCAGCGATTTGGCGATGTATTCGACCAGTTCAACCATCGGAAACCCATCCTTGCGCGGCGCTGCTCTGCAGATGTCCACCTGCGGCGCACGCCAAAAAGGCTAAAAGCGGACAGCACACCGGGCCGGAGCTGTCCGCATGGCACACCAGCAAGCTCGCTGCATCAAATCGGCGACGCAGCGCTTACTCCGCTTCCGGCGGTGTATCGTCGGTTTCGTCGGCAGCCTCAGCAGCGGGCGCTTCGGCTTCGGCGCTACCTTCCGGTTCGGCAGCGGCCTCAGGTTCTTCAACCGCCTCAGGCTTTTCAACCGCTTCCGCCTCGGCCACAGCGGCAGGTTGTGCCTGCGCTTCGGCCTGGGCGGCGGGCGCGGCGGGCTTGGCCGGGCGCTGGATCTCGTGCGCGGCGTAGGCGGTGCGCGGGCTAGGCGTGCCGACTTCGGCGAACTGTTGCTCCGCCTCGGCGACGAGTGTTTCGAGGGCCTCGCCCTGCTTGAGCCGCTCGAAACGGCCTAGCGTGCCGAGCTTATCCAGAATCCGGCGGACCGGATCGCTGGGCTGCGCCCCCGTGCTCAACCAGTACAGCGCGCGATCCTCTTTGATCGTCATAGTCGCCGGCTGGGTGCGCGGGTTGTAGAAGCCAATGATCTCAATATAGCGCCCATCGCGCGGGCTGCGCGAATCCGCCACCACGATCCGGTAGCTGGGCTGCTTTTTGCGTCCTACGCGACGCAAGCGAATACGAACCATGTGATGTCACCTCTGTTGACTTGCGCTCTGACAGCATTTACTCGTGCTGGCTGCCGTTGCCGGCCAGAGGCGGCAGGGAAGGACTGCCAGAACCGGCGCGGCAGAGACGGGCCTGCAAACGTTGTGCCCTACCGGAACATGCCCGGCAGGTTCGGCATGCGGCCTTTTCCGATCATTTTCATCAGGCGCTGCATCTCGCGGAACTGCTTGAGCAGCGCGTTGATGTCCTCAACACTGGTGCCGCTTCCCTGGGCGACCCGCCGCTTGCGGCTGGCGTTCAACAACTTGGGATTGCGGCGTTCCTGCGGCGTCATCGAGTAGATGATCGCCTCGACCTTCTTAAGCTGCCTCTGGGCGTCTTCGTTGTCGATGTTGACCTGCTGGCGCAGGCGTCCCATGCCGGGCAACAGATCCAGAATCTGCCCGATTGGCCCCATGCGCTTGACCTGCTGAAGCTGCGACAGAAAGTCTTCCAGCGTGAACTGGTTTTTCAGCAGCTTGCGCTGAAGCTCGGCAGCCTGACGCTCGTCGAAGGCCTGCTCGGCGCGCTCAATCAGTGTGAGCACGTCGCCCATGCCCAGGATGCGCGACGCCAGCCGGTCCGGGTGGAACGGCTCGAGAGCATCGAGCTTTTCCCCGGTCGTCAGGAACTTGATCGGCACGCCGGTGACCTCGCGCATCGAAATCGCCGCGCCGCCGCGCGCGTCGCCGTCCACCTTGGTCAGGATCAGCCCGGTCAGGCCGACATGCTGGTTAAAGCCTTCGGCAATGCGTACCGCTTCCTGGCCGGTCATCGCGTCGGCCACCAGCAGGACCTCGGCGGGCTGCGTGCGGTCGCGGATGGCTTCCAGCTCGGCCATCATCGCCTCATCGATCTGCAAGCGTCCGGCGGTGTCGATGAGGACGACCGTCGCGCCTGCTTCGCGGGCAGCAGCCAGCCCGCGCACGGCGATATCAGGCGGCGGGGCGGAAACCCCCTCTTCGTAATAGGGCATGTTGATCTGCTTGGCGAGCGTGACGAGCTGATCGACTGCTGCCGGGCGGTAGGTGTCGCACGCGATCAGCCACGGGCGGCGCCCGTCGCGGCGCAGCATCAGCGCCAGCTTGGCAGCGGTCGTCGTCTTGCCGGAGCCTTGCAGCCCTACCAGCATGATCACGCGCGGCGCTGGCCCGCTGAGATTGAGGCGGCCCGGCTCGCCGAGCGTCTCGATCAGCTCCTCGTGCACGATCTTGATGACCTGCTGCGAGGGCTTAAGGCTCTTTTGGACCTCGGCGCCAATGGCCCGCTCGCGCACGCGGCTGATAAAGTCCTTGGTGACCTTGAGGTTGACGTCCGCCTCAAGCAGCGCCATGCGGACTTCGCGCAGCGCGGTATTGACGTCCTCTTCGGTCAACTTGCCCTTGCGGCCAAGCTGCTCAAAGACATCCTGTAGACGATCGCTGAGGCTTTCAAACATTCCTGGCGCCCATCATCCGGGTGGTTTCCGAGTGAGGAATTGTAAAGGATTGCCTTGCATGCGTCAAGCCACAGTCCGCTGTGGGCGCGGCGTGGGGCGAGGCAGTTTCTCCTGGCGGTAAAATCGCATAGAATGGGGCGTGCGCAGGGCATCTTCGCGTGGGGCTGCGCGGTGGCTGTATAGCTAGCCCGGGCACGCACCCCGGACTCTTTTCGCCGGTTTGACCGCCACAGGAGCATGAGAATGGACGAGCTTCGCGAGATCATCAGCGCCCTCTGGCTAACCGATGAGCTGCACTGGGATGTGGCGCTGTATATCATCTTTGCGTTCAACCTGATTCTGCTGCTGATGCAGCCCGATGGGTCGCCGCTGCCGGTCGGGCTGTGCATCATCGTGCTGGTGGCAGCGGTGATCGACAAGACGAAGGCGTTCGGCTATATGCTGGAAGTCAACCCGTACCGCTTCACGCGCGAGCAGTGTCACGAGCAAGTCTTCATCGGGACTTATCTCATCCGCGTCATTATGTTTGCGGCTCCGCTGAGCGTCGCAGGGATGACCAAGAATCCCAACTCACGCTGGGTAGGCGTCGTGGCCGGGGTTCTTGGCGGGGCGTATATGTTTGTGCGCTGGTATATGGAACAGCGCAACGTGCCGATCAGCGATCTGTTCTGCGCCTATTTCTTCTCCGGGTTCGCCTTTCAGCAGGTCGGGTTGGCGCTGGCTGCCGCGCGGCTGGCGCTGGGCGATCGCTGGCTGTTAGGCCGGATACACCGGCACGCACCACTCCTTATAGCGCGGGATCTTTCCGCGGACCGTGTCGAAGTAAAGCTGCCGTAGCCGCGACACGACCGGCCCGAGCTTGCCCGTGCCCACCGGGCGGTGATCCACCTCGGCGATGGCGACGATCTGGACGCCGGTTCCGCAGAAGAACGCTTCGTCCGCCAGAAAGACCTCGGTGCGATCGATCTGCCGTTCCACCACCGGGATCCCGATCTCGTCGCACAGAAGCTGGATCACGGTCCGGCGCGTGATGCCTTCGAGGATGTTGGAGTAGATCGGCGGTGTGATCGCCTGCCCGTTGCGGATAATGAAAAAGTTCTCGGCGCTGCCTTCGGCGATGTGACCGTCTTCGTTGAGCACCAGGGCTTCGTCAAAGCCGGCCAGCGCCGCGTCGGTCTTGATCAGCGCCGAGTTGGCGTAGGCGCCGGTGATTTTGCCGCGCGCCGGGATGGTGTTGTCATCGATCCGCCGCCAGGACGAAAAAGTAACCTTCGACCCCTCTTCGTTGGGGATGTAGCTGCCGAAGGGCAGTGCGAACATCGTGAAGTCGGCATCCAGATCGTGCAGGCGCACACCGATCCCGGTCGAGGATTTGTAGATCAGGGGGCGGATGTAGACGTTGGTGCGGTAATTTTCTTTGCGCAGCAGTTCGAGCAGAATTTCCAGCATGGACTCGGGCGTGTAGGGGAGATCCATCAAGAGCAGCCGGCCCGAGTTAAGCAACCGCTGGAAGTGATCGAGCGGGCGGAAGATGTATAGCTGCTCGTCTTCGTCGTTCCAATAGGCGCGGATGCCGCCGAACGCTCCGGTGCCGTAGTTCAGCGCGTGTGTCATCACGCTGATCTTAGCTTCTTCGATGGGCACGATCTTTCCCTGAAAGTACGCGTATTTGGGGCCTTCAGGCATCGTATTCTCCTGTTATGCAACAATCTACCAACCAGTCGCGCGGGCCGCCGCGCGCCCTTTCCCTGCCTGCCCATTATAGATCGGACTGCCGCGCGCATTGAGAACCATACCGGTCCAGGCGCGGAGCGCCGATCGCGGGCGGGCTAGTCCAGGAACTCGAGATATTCCGTCGTCATCCGGCTCAGGTCGCTGTAGGCACCGCGTCGGTGCTCCGGCAACAGGCTGGCGAGCTGGTACATCGCTTCCTGGGTCATGGCGTGCAGGTCCTGGCGCGCGACGCGCTGCGTGCCGCTCAGCCGGAACCGAAAGGGACGCCCGAAGCGGACCGTCACCGGCGTGCGGCGCAGCCGCAGCAGGGTGTGTGGAAAGCGATCGGTGCCTTCCAGCCCGACCGGCAGGATGGCCGCGCCGCCTTTTGTTGCCAGATAGGCCATGCCGTGCTTTGCCTCTTGAAGGACGGGATGGCGTGTGCCTTCCGGCGCCAGCAAGACGGCGCGCCCCTGGCGCAGCAGTTCAAGCGTGCTGGCGATAGCACGCCGGTCGATTTCCCCGCGCCGCACGGGGTATGCACCCCAGGCGCGTGTCATCAGCCCGATGATGGGATGGCGCGTGTTTTCCACTTTCGACATGGGGACAAGATAGCGGTTCTGAATAGCCCCGACCACGACAAACGGATCAATCGCCGCGATGTGATTCATGATCACCAGCAGTGGACCCTCGTCGGGCACGCGGTCAGAGTCGATGGTCGTAACGTCGACGAGCATGCCAAACCCGATCCCGCGCAGCAAGACATCGCGCAGGAACTTGCGGCGCCGGTCGATCCTATCCTGCCGGTAAACGACGGCATGGGGCGAGGTGCGGCTAGGTGTCGTTATTCGGTGCATGTTTGTCTACATACCTGTGTTACCTGCTGCGCGCGCGTTTGAGCTGCCGCACTTCAGCGGGAGTCAGTTCGCGCCACTGGCCCGGCTTCAGATGCCCGATCTCAAGCGTCTCGATCTGGGTGCGGATCAGGCGTTTGACCGGATGGCCGAGCTGGCTGGCAATGCGCCGAATCTGCCGCTTGCGCCCCTCGCGCAAGACCACCTGCAGCCAGGTGTCGTTTTGCCGCGAGGAGAGGACACGCACCCTGGCCGGGGCGCTGGTCTCGTCGCCCAGCGGCAGGCCGCCCGCGCGCCAGCGCTCCAGAGTTGTCTCCGTCGGGTGCCCTTCCACCAGCACCTCGTAGAGCTTGGCGTGCTGATAGCGCGGGTGCATCAGGCGGTTGGCCAGATCGCCATCGTTGGTCAATAGAATCAACCCCTCGCTGTCCGCATCGAGACGGCCCACGGTGAACAGATGCCCTTCGTGCGGCACCAGATCACGGATGATGGGGCGATTGTCGCCGGGATGCGGCTTGTTCGATGACAGGACGCCGCGAGGTTTGTAGAGCAGGATGTAGACGAACTCCGGCTGGGGCGCCAGACGGCGACCATCGACCCGAATGTCGTTACGCGCCGGGTCGGCCTTGTCGCCGAGTTGGGCTACGCGGCCATCGATCGTCACGCGGCCCTCGCGGATCAAATCTTCGGCAGCGCGGCGCGACGCGATCTTCGCCTGGGAAATCAGTTTTTGCAGTCTTTCTTCAGGCATTGTGTCTGGCTCGGTGCCTCGCTAGCGGTGTCCGGTGTAGCGCAGAATGAGCAGGGTTGTGTCGTCGAAGGGGGGCGCCGCGCCCATGAAGCTGGCGACCGAGGTATTGATCCGCTTGAGAATCTCGGCGGCGGGCAGTCCCGCTGCACGGTGAACTGTCTCTACCAGGCGGGTTTCTCCGTATGGCTCGCCGTGCAGGTTCTCGGCTTCGGTCAGGCCGTCCGTGTACAACACCAGCACATCGCCGGGGTTTAGCCGGCGCTCGATGGTTTCCAGCGGCAGGGGATCGAACCATCCCAGCGCCCGCCCGCCGCGTGGCAGGACCTCGGATGTGCTCTGCGCCGTGCGGAACAGTAGCGGCCGGTTGTGCCCGGCGTTGACCCCGATGACCGTGCCGTTGGAATGCAGGATCAGATAGTAGACTGTCACAAACATGCCGGACTGCGAGTCCTGCAGAATCAGGCGGTTGGTGTGCTGAAGTGCCTGTTCAGGCGTGGCGGCGCTGAGCGCGCTGCTGCGGATCAGGCTGCGCGCGACGGCCATGAAGATCGCGGCGGGCGCCCCTTTGTCGGAGACATCCCCCACGACAACGCCCAGACGGTTGTCCGGCAGATCAAACCAGTCGTAGAAATCGCCCGCGACCTCGCGCGCGGACCGCCAATCCGCCGCGAACTCGTAGCCGGGGAAGACAGGCAGAGTCTTGGGCAGCAACCCGCGCTGAATGGCATGCGCCATTTGTAGCTCGTTTTCCAGACGGCCTTTTTCTACCGCGATGCGATAGAGGCGCGCGTTTTCGATGGCCGTGCCGGCCTGACTGGCGAAGGCGGTCAGCAGGGCGAGGTGATCTTCGTCGAACAGCCCGGTCTGCAGACGGTTATCCACGTAGATCAAGCCGATCATCCGGGATTTGACCAGGATGGGTACGCACAGGATCGAGCGCAGGCCCAGAACCATGATGCTCTGCCCGCGCGCAAACCGCTCGTCGAACTGGGCGTTGTCGGTCAGCAGAGGCTCGCGGGTTTGCTCCACCCGCCGAATGATTGTCGTACTGACCTGGAATTCAGGCGCTTCCAGAATGTCCCGATCCATGCCGCGCGCGATCTTGAAGACCAGCTCGCTAGAGCCTGGCTCGCGCAGCATCAGAAAGCCGCGCTCTGCCCCGGTCACTTCGATCACACGGTCCATCACGTTTTCGAGCACTTCATCCAGGTTGAGGCTCGAATTGAGCGTGCGCGTGATCTCATACAGAGTCGCCAGGTGCTCTGGATGCTGGAGTGGTGTCGGCGGTAGCGTCATTCGGGGCCGCTCTTTCTAGTGCGCATTGCGCGCATTATATCACCCCGCGCCGCGCTTTGCCTACCGCCCGGATAGTTCTGTTATAATGGGCCGGCGGTTAGCCTGGCCTGCTGCGTGCAGACCTCACGCCGGCGATGAGGAGCAGTGATGAACCCGTACGAGTATGTTGAAACACACCGCGACGCGTTTCTCGACGAGTTGTTCGAATTCTTGCGCATTCCGAGCATCAGTACGCTGTCCGAGCACGCGGCAGACGTGCGCCGGGCGGCGGAGTGGCTCAAGGCGCACCTGGAAGGGATCGGCATGACGCATGTTGAGCTGGTCGAAACGGCGCGCCACCCGATTGTCTATGCCGAGTGGCTCGGTGCGCCGGGCGCCCCGACGGTTCTGATCTACGGCCATTACGACGTGCAACCGGTCGATGATCCTGAGGGGCAGTGGCAGTCCGATCCGTTCGAACCGGTGCTGCGCGATGGGAACATCTATGCACGGGGCGCGACGGACGACAAAGGGCAAACGCTGACCCAGATCAAGGCGATCCAGGCGCTGCTTGCGTCCGGGCAAATGCCGATCAACGTCAAGTTTGTGATCGAAGGCGAAGAAGAGTCCGGGTCGGACAATCTGTACCCGTTTGTCGACCAGAACGCCGAGCGGCTGGCGGCAGACGTCATTGTGATCTCCGATACCGGGATGAAGTCCATCGATCGTCCCTCGGTGGTCTACGGGCTGCGCGGGATCGCATACATGGAAATCGAAGTGCGCGGTCCGCGGCAGGATCTGCATTCCGGGATGTATGGCGGCGTGGTGCACAACCCGGCTCAGGCGCTGGTCGAGATTCTGGCGAAGATGCACGATGAGCAGGGCCGCGTGACGGTCCCCGGATTCTACGATCGCGTGGACGAGGTTAGTGCCGAGGAACGCGCCGAACTGGCGAAAACGCCGCTGCCCGAAGAACAGCTTCGGAGCGAAACGGGCGTGCCGGCGGCGTGGGGCGAGCCGGGTTTTGCCATCCACGAGCGGCTGGCATTTCGCCCCACGTTGGAGATCAACGGCCTGGTCAGCGGCTGGACCGGTGAGGGCGCGAAGACGGTGTTGCCTGCGAAGGCACTGGCGAAGGTGAGTTGCCGGCTGGTTCCCCGCCAGGACCCGCACGAGATCTTCGGGCTGGTGCGGGACTTTGTCCGCGCGCAGACACCGCCCACCGTGACCAGCGAAGTGCGCCTGTTGCATCATGGCATGTGGGCTGTCGTGGATTTGAAATCTCGCGAGATGCAGGCCGCGCTGCAAGCCTACGAGTTCGGGTTTGGCAAGCGACCCACCTTCGTGCGCGAGGGCGGTTCTGTGCCGATCGTTGGTGCTTTGCAGCGGGCGTTGCAGGCGCCGGTCGTGCTGATGGGCTTCGGCCAGCAGGACGATAACCTGCACGGCCCAAACGAGAAGTTTGCGCTGGCGTGCTTCGAGGGCGGGCTGCGCACCACGCTCAGGTTCTATGAGCTGATCGGCCAGAGAGGCTGATCCGGGCCGTCTCGTACAAGTAGCCGGCTGCCATTCGCGCAGCCGGTTTTTTTGACCCGCTACCCTCAAAAAGCAAGTAAATGTCACTTTAATCTAGTAATTTGCCCCGCACCGGTCAACGCTCTATAATGCGCGGCACCACACGGTCAGCATTGTACGCATGAGGAGGCTCTTACATGGCGCGGAACGCTGAGCAGAACGGGGGGTTGTATTACCCCAGCGAAGCCGTCTTAGCTGACATCAGTGTCGCCGATTTCGAAGCATTGCGTGAGGCGATGCGGGTTGACCTGGCCGGCACATGGGCCGAGATCGCGCGCGCGGAATTCGAGTGGTTCGAGCCGTGGCATACCACTCTCGACGAATCGAACGCGCCATTTTACAAGTGGTTTGTGGGCGGGAAGACCAATATCGTATTGAACGCGCTGGATCGCCACGCGCGGAGCTGGCGGCGCAACAAGGCCGCTCTGATCTGGGAAGGCGAAAATTACGAGTGCCGTAGCTACACCTACCACCAGCTTCATCGCGAAGTCAGCCGTTTTGCCAGCGTGCTGAAGGCGATGGGGGTCAACAAGGGCGACCGTGTCACGATCTACATGGGGCGCATTCCTGAGATCGCGATCGCGATGCTGGCTTGCGCCAAGATCGGCGCCGTGCACAGCGTGGTGTACGGCGGTTTCTCGGTCGAGGCGCTTCACGGGCGCATCGAGGACAGCGAAAGCAAGATCGCGATCACGGCGGATGGCGCCTGGCTGCGCGGGAATATCGTCCCGCTCAAGAACATCATGGACGAGGCGCTTCTGCGCGCGCCGACCATCCAAACGGTGATCGTCGTCAAGCGCACCGGCCAGGATGTGCATATGGAGCCGGGGCGCGACCTGTGGTATCACGACCTGATGAACCTGCCCATTGCAGACGCGCACATCGAAACCGAACCGATGGACGCCGAAGATCCGCTCTTCCTGCTGTATACCAGCGGCACGACGGGCGCGCCCAAGGCGATCCTGCACACACACGGCGGGTACATGGTGGGGGTCGCCACCACGCTCAAGTGGGTCTTCGACATCAAAGACGAAGATATGTGGTGGTGCGCCGCCGATCCCGGCTGGATCACCGGGCACAGCTACATCATCTACGGGCCACTGCTGCTGGGCGCGACCAGCCTGATGTACGAAGGGGCGCCCAACCACCCGTTTCCCGACCGCTGGTGGGACATCGCCGAGCGGCACGGCGTGACCATCCTCTACACGGCGCCGACCGCGATTCGCGGCCTGATGCGTTTTGGCGACGCCTGGCCGAATCGCCATGATCTGAGTAAGCTCCGGCTGCTTGGCAGTGTGGGCGAGCCGATCAACCCCGAGGCGTGGCGCTGGTATCACCGCGTTATTGGCAAGGAACGCTGCCCGATCATGGACACCTGGTGGCAGACGGAGACCGGTACATTCATGATTTCGCCGGTGCCTTCCACACCGCTCAAGCCCGGTAGTGCCACCCTGCCGCTGCCCGGCGTCGAGATCGATGTGCTGGACGAAGACGGCAACCCGGTTAGTCCGAACGAAGAGGGCTATCTCGTTATCAAACGACCCTGGCCTGCAATGCTGCGCACAATCTACGGCGATCCGGAACGCTACGTGAACAACTACTGGAGTCGCTTCCCCGGCGTGTACATGACCGGCGACAGCGCGCGCCGCGACGAGGACGGCTATGTCTGGGTCATTGGCCGCGTAGACGATGTGATCAAGGTCAGCGGCTACCGGTTGGGGACCGCTGAGATCGAAAGCGCGCTGGTGAGCCACCGCGCTGTGGCAGAAGCGGCAGTGATCGGCGTGCCCGACGAGGTGCGCGGGCATGCGATTAAGGCCTACTGCATCCTGGTTGCCGGGGTGGAACCAACCCAGCGCCTGGTCGAGGAACTGCGCGACCATGTGGCGCACGAGGTCGGACCGATCGCTAAACCGGCCACGATCGAGTTCGTCGATACCCTGCCCAAGACGCGCAGTGGCAAGATCATGCGCCGTGTGCTGAAAGCGCGGGCGCTGGGCCAGGACGAAGGCGACCTGTCCACCCTGGAGCAATAATCGCGTTGGTTCACGGCTCTGTCGGCGTCGCTCGGACTCGCCAGAGGCTGGCCGTGCGCGTCATCCCGGCGAGCTGCTCAAGCACGGGGCGCTCGAATTCCGCCACAAGTTCCCACACGAGTCCCAGCCGGTCTGGTTGGGGCTCGTGTCCGTTGAGCACGACATAGCTGACCGGCGCGTCCAGCAATTCACGCGGATTGGCGATGTCTGCCGCGCACGTCACCGGGCGCGAGGTAAAGAAATAGAGCGCGTCGCAGGTTGGGGCGTCGGCCAGGATGTGCCCGGCAGGTGGATCAAGCTTGTCGAGCAGCCCAGCGATCTCGCGGAAGGCATCCCCTGCGAAATTCCCACCCAGGTAGACGGCGGCGTCGTCGGGCGGCAGCGCGAGGGCTTGTGGTTCGGTCACCGTGGTGATCGCGAAGGGAAGCGCGAACCCCCCGACCCAGACGGCCAGGGCAACGATGGCCGTCAGGCGTGGTGCACGGCGCCGTGTGTGCCACAGCGCCGCTATGCCGCAGCCGGCGGCGATGCTGAGCGGCGCAGCCACAGGCATGAAATAGCGGGTGCGGAGATTGCGCGACGCGAGCAGCGGCAGCAGGACACTCGCGGCCAGCCAGATCAGCAGATAGAGCAGATGAGCGCGCGCATCATCGCCGCGTTGCCGGCGCCGAGCCAGCGCGCCCAGCCCGGCGGCTGCGGCCAGAAGCAGCCCGCCCGACACATAGCGGGTCAGCGCCGGAAGGATGGCACGCAGCTCGGCCAGCAGCGCCGGATTGCGCACATCGGCCATGTTCGCGGCATTGACCAGCGTGAATGTATCCCCGCGCACATAGGCTGCTGCGGCAGGTAGCACCAGCGGCAGCCAGCATCCCACCATGACCGCTGCAACCAGCGCCAGTCCGCGCGCGTAGCGGGTGCGCCAGGCGTCCAGCCGGGCGCGCCACCCGGAGACAGGCAGCCGATCGTAGAGCAGGGTGGCGGCAACCGGGATAATGGGAGCGAGACCCATGGTCAGCTTGGCAAGCATGGCACCGGTGGCCAGCCCGCCGACGAGCACCGCTTCGCGGGTCGACGGATGGCGCGCCAAGGTCAGGCTGCGCCACGCGGTGAGCGCCATGAGCATCCCGGCCAGGGGATCGGCCAGTGCCATGCGCTCGAAGAAGAACGCCAGCGGCAGCACGGCATAGATGCCGAGGGCCGCCAGTCCGGCCGGGTCGCCCCCTATCTTCCGGCCCAATGTGTAGACGGCGGCGCCGGTGGGCAGCGCGACCAGGGCGATCGCGGCGCGGGCGATCCACAGCGCGCCGATCGGGGGCAGTTCGAACACGCCCAGCCAGAAATAGAGCAGCACCTTGCCGTTGGAGAACCGGCCCGGATTCTGCTCGAAACTCCAGACGGCTCGCGCGCGCTGGACGTGCGCCCCTTCGTCGATGAAGGGATCTTGCGCGGTCAGGTTGTGGAAGCGCAGCGCAGCCAGGATCAGCAGCAGCGCTACCGCCGCCGCGAAACGCGCCGCTGACCG
This sequence comes from Anaerolinea sp., assembly GCA_020725705.1. Classification (GTDB taxonomy): domain Bacteria; phylum Chloroflexota; class Anaerolineae; order Aggregatilineales; family Aggregatilineaceae; genus DYGX01. The sequence continues at coordinate 6,873 of DYEN01000388.1, read as the reverse complement.
GTCGTGTTCTCGTCTGCGCACACCCATGTTCGCTGCGTCTGATCCGCTCATTTGCCTGCGCCAACAAAAAGCGGGAGCCTGATCGCTGCTCCCGCGTTGTGAGGCGACGGTGGGAATCGAACCCACGGTGAGGGTTTTGCAGACCCTTGCCTTGCCACTTGGCGACGTCGCCATCATGGACGATGTTGGCTGCCAGTATACACGAAGACCGGCCCTCTGGCAAGGCGGATTTGAGCGATCCGGCCATGAAAAAAGCCGGGAAGAGGTAACCTTCCCGGCTTCGATGCGTGGCGGTGTCGCGCCTAGCTCAAGTAGTCGCGCAGATTGTGTGCCAGACGTGGGTGACGCAGACGGCGCAACGCTTCCTTTTCAAGCTGGCGGATTCGCTCGCGGCTCAGGCCGAACTTGTTCGCGATCTCTTCGAGCGTGTGCGGCTCACCGCCGCCCAGACCAAAGCGCAGCCGCAGAATGTGGCTCTGGCGCGGCGTCAGCTCGCTGAGCACTTCCTCGATCGTTTCCTGCAGCAGATGCTGCGTCGCGGCCTCGACGGGGCTGGGCGAGTCCTGGTCTTCAATGAAATCGCCGAACTCGCTGTCGCCGTCATCCCCGACCGGGCGTTCCAGCGCGATCGCGTGTTGGCTGGCGTCCATCATGCCGCGGATACTTTCCGGCGGCAGCTCCATCTCTTTGGCGATCTCTTCCGGGGTGGGGCGGTGACCCAGCGTCTGCTCCAGCACCTGCGCGGTGCGATACATCTGCCGGATCCGCTCCGTCATGTGGAGCGGGATGCGAATGGTGCGGGTCTTCTGCGCCAGCGCGCGTGTGATCGCCTGGCGGATCCACCACGTCGCGTATGTGCTGAAGCGGTTGCCGCGCTTGTAGTCGTACTTGTCGACCGCGCGCATCAGGCCGACGTTCCCTTCCTGGATCAGGTCCGGGAACGGAAGCCCCTGGCCCATGTATCGCTTGGCGATGCTCACAACCAGGCGCGTGTTGGCCCGGCCCAGATGCTCGCGCGCCAGTTGCCCGTCGGCGACGATTTCCCGCAGGCGCTCTGCCTCTTCGCTGTCGGGATCGACTTCCGCCAGCCTGGCACTGGCTTCACGGCCAGCTTCGATGCGCTTGGCAAGCTCAATCTCTTCTTCGGCTGTCAGCAGCGGCTCTTGGGCCATCTGGCGGAAATACAGGCCGACCGGGTCGTCGGCAGAGACGGCGTTGATGTCGCCTACGCCGGGATCTTGCGCTTCTTCTTCAGCTTCTAGCTCGTTGTCGTGCCCCAGCAGATCGTCGTCTTCGGACTTCTTCTGCCGCAGTTCGATCCCCAGCTCATCCAGTTCATCCAGGACCGCTTCGATTGCGTTGACGTCGTCGCTATCTTCATCCAGCAGTTCTAACACATCCTCAAACGTCACATACCCACGCTGATCCGCTCGGTTCATAAGTTCCTGAATCACCTGAGTTACGTTGCCTCCTGGAGTGTTGCTGATTGAGACCACGTTTCGCCATCCTAGCCATCTGGCATGTGTGCCTATCAGCCTGCAATTGCTTAGGAGAACGTCACCAGATTATAGCATGATTTGGGGGGAGATGGAAGAGTGAAGGACAATCTCTTGATTGTAGCGTGAAAGGTCCACAACGCGCCAAAAATGGATTGCCGCTCACCAAATTGGATTTCAGTTAATGTTATGTTAATGCGCGGTTGGTGGCGGCGTGACCGTCTCCGTTTCTACCCGCGCCTCGCGCTCTGGGTTCAGGACCGCGCGGTGTGCCCGCTGTTGAAAGAATGCGCGCGCCGGGGCGCGGTTGAGGAACCACACCACGTAGAGCGGCACCAACACCATCATAGGGAGCTGGCACAGCAGGACGCTACGCAGCGTGCTTTGAAGCTGCCCGCCGAAGATGGGATCCGGTTCGGCACCCCAGGCCTGCACGATGCGCGCCAGGTTGATGGCGGTGAGCGTCAGCATCGCGCCGATCAATCCCCAGCGGATCCAGGCCGGGCGGCCCCGCCAGGTCAGCGCGCAGAGCACCAGCATGGCGGCGCCAAATATCCCTTCCACCCAGGCCCAGGTGGTGATCTCTACTCCGCCCGGCAACAAAGCCTCTTCCGCCGTCGCGTCGAGGCGAGACCAGAGCGCGATCTCGACCAGTGGGCGCACACCGTACAGCAGCGCCACCGCGACGATCGCCAGCGTCACGCCCGGCGGCCGGCGGACACGCGCGGTCGGGGTCGGCGCGGGCCTAGACGTTTTCCTGGGCGCGCCACTTCTCGATATCTTCGGCATGTTCTTCTTCGTGCCAGATGGCGTTTTCGGCGATCAGATAGCTCAGCGGCTCGCCTTCCATCCAGGGAAAGCGACGGTTATCGTCCAGGGTCTGCGCGTCGAGCGCCTCGATGGCGCGGATCAGGTGCTTGTGCACTCCGTGGAAATCCTCGAGGATGGCGCGCAGCGGGCGGCTGGCATTGGTGTGATACTGCTCGGCGTTCCACTCGTCGATGTCTTCGATGAGCATAATCTGCGGCGGGCGACGGCGATGCTGGTCCAGCCGGGAGAGGGCCGTGACCAGCTCGGCTTCCCAGGCGACGATGTGCGCCAGCGTATCTTTCACGGACCAGATGCCGACGGCGCCGGGGCGCATCATCGCGTCGTCGCTCAGGCCCTCGATAGCGCGCAGCAGGCGGGCGCGGGCAGCCCGCAAATCGGCGATCAGCTCGTCTTTCGGCATGGATAATACGTGCCTTTCCAGAAGCGCGAGACACGCTGGCATTATAGCACCACCCTGGGTGCGTGCGAAGTGCGGCGCCGGTGCCCTGCGCGTCTTCCCCCGCAATATTGGGGGGTAGCCTGAAACCCAGTCTGCGTATAATCTGAATGTTCGATTGCGTTCATTCTCACAGGCCCTGTTGCTGGCGGGCATGATAGCGCAGAAAGGTACGTGCATAACTCTATGGCAGAGGTAGAAAAGGCCGGGAAGAACGGCGAAAAGTGGTATGCCTTAACGGCCGAGGAGACGCTCCAGCGCCTCGGCTCCAACCGCGAGCAGGGCCTGAGCAGCGAGGAGGTAACCGGGCGCCAGGCCAAATATGGCAAGAATGAGCTTCCGGCCGGAGAAAGCACCAGTCCCTGGGCTATTCTGCTCTCCCAGTTTACCAGCGTGATGGTCATTGTGCTGATTGTCGCCGCCATCATTTCCCTGGTGATCGGCGATGTGAAGGACGCCATCGTCATTCTGGCGATTGTGGCGCTTAATGCTGCACTGGGGTTTTTCCAGGAATACCAGGCGGAGCAGGCGCTGGCTGCGCTCGGTATGATGCAGACGCCGCAGGTCCGTGTCCGCCGCGACGGCCACGTGCACGAAATCAGCGCGTCGGAACTGGTGCCGGGCGATATTGTTTTGCTCGAAGCGGGCGATCGCGTGCCGGCGGACGGGCGACTGATTGAGGCGGTCAATCTTCAAATCGAAGAAGCTGCTCTGACCGGTGAGTCCCTGGCCGTAGAGAAGAGCAGCGATCCCATGCCCGACACTGACCCACCACCGGACCTGGGTGACCGGGTGAACATCGCCTATATGGGGACGGCAGTGACCTACGGGCGCGGCACGCTGGCTGTCACCGGGACCGGGCTGAAAACACAGCTTGGGAATATTGCCGCCATGCTGCAGCGCGTCGAAAAGGGGCGCACGCCGCTTCAGGAACGCCTTGAGCGCATGGGGCTTTATCTGGCTGCCGCGGCGTTGGCCGTGTGTGTGCTGGTGTTTGTGGTGGGCGTGATCCGGGGTGAGGATGTCCGCGAAATGTTCCTGACCGCCGTCAGTCTGGCGGTGGCAGCCATCCCCGAAGGGCTGCCCGCGGTGATCACCATCGCGCTGGCGCTCGGCGCGCGGCGTATGATCCGGCGCAACGCGCTGATCCGCAAACTGCCCGCGGTCGAAACCCTGGGATCGGTGTCCGTCATCTGTTCGGACAAGACCGGGACGCTCACGCGCAACGAAATGACCGCCACCATGATTGCGTTGCCGGGCCGCGATGATGTCCGCATTACGGGCGTGGGTTACGACCCGGTCGGCGATTTCTTTGAGGGTGACAGGCAGCTCAACCCGGTCAACGATGACGTCCTGGCGCGGATTCTCAAGGCGGTGGCGCTGAATACCGACGCCTATCTGGAACGCGAAAATGACGAGGGCCCATGGACGGTGGTAGGCGATACCACCGAGGGTGCGTTGCTGGTCGCGGCGCGGAAGGCGGGCTGGAGCCGTTCGGCGCTGGAAGCGGATCTGCCCCGCGTCGCCGAGTTGCCCTTCAGCTCCGAGCGTAAGGCGATGACGACCATTCACCAGCCCAAAGGCAAGTTCGCGGCGCAGCTTTTCGAGAGCGCCAAGTTTGTGTCGTTCACCAAGGGGGCGCCGGACCAGCTGCTCGCCTGGGCTTCCAACGAGATGATGCCCGACGGCCCGCGGCCGCTCGATGACGAGCGCCGCGAAGCCTGGCGCCGGCAGATCGACAAGATGGCCAACGAGGGGCTGCGTGTGCTGGCGCTCGGATATCGCCCACTGGAGTCTATTCCGGAACCGCTGGAGCCGGAAGTGGTCGAGCGCGATCTGACGCTGATGGGCCTGATCGGCATTTTCGACCCGCCTCGCACTGAAGCCAAACGCGCGGTGCGTGTGGCCGCCGAGGCCGGGATCCGGTCGGTGATGATCACCGGCGATCACAAGCTCACTGCCCGCGCGATCGCCGAGCAGCTTGGTATCATTCCGCCCGGTGGCCGCGCCGTGACCGGCTCGGAGCTGGACCGCATGAGCGACGAGGAATTGCGCGAGACGGTCAAAGAGGTGTCCGTCTACGCCCGAGTCACACCGGAGCACAAGCTGCGTATCGTCAAAGCGTTGCAGTCGCACGGGTACATTGTGGCAATGACCGGCGATGGCGTGAATGATGCGCCCGCGCTGAAGCAGGCCAACATCGGTGTGGCGATGGGGATCACGGGCACGGATGTAAGCCAAAGCGCCGCCGATATGGTGCTGACGGATGACAACTTTGCGACGATCGTCGCGGCGGTTGAAGAGGGGCGCACGATCTACGATAACATCCGCAAATTCATCCGCTATCTGCTCAGCACCAACACCGGCGAGATTATCGCCATGTTCCTGGCGCTGGTTCTGGGCCTGCGCGTGCCGCTGCTGGCGATCCAGATTCTGTGGATCAACCTGGTGACAGACGGCCTGCCAGCCATCGCGCTGGGCTTCGAACCAAGCGAGCCGGGCGTCATGAAGCGCAAGCCACGCTCGCCGCGCGAGAGCATTTTCGCCCAGGGGGTCGGCACGCATGTCATCTGGGTGGGCATCTGGCTGGGGATTGTCACGCTGCTGGGGTTTGTGTGGGCGCTGAACCGCTACGCGGGCAGCATCTCCAGCCCGTCCGAAGACGCGCTACGCGTGGGCCGCACCATGGCCTTTACCATCCTGGCGCTGTCGCAGGTGTTTGAGGTCTCGGCCATCCACGGCGGTGATGCCTCGTTCCTCAAGGCGCCGCTGACGCGCAACAAGCTCTTGCTGGTGGCCGTGCTGCTGACGGCGCTTTTGCAGCTGATCGTCATCTATGCGCCCATCATGAACACCATCTTCGATACGGTTCCGCTCACCACGGTTGAACTGCTCGTCGCGGTGGCGCTCGCCGGGTCCGTGTTCCCGGCAGTCGAGATGGAGAAATTCTTCCGCCGGCGCCGCCAGCGGCGCGAGGCCGCGGGCTAGCCGCCTCGGCCGGCAGGGCTTCGATGCGAACGGGTGGCTGTGCGAGCAGCCGCCCGTTGTCATTTCCCATAGTCTTCGCCGGAAATTGCGCTAGACTCTGGAGCATCGGCAAACCTCGCGGAGGAGCAGAATGACACGCAAAGTTGATCCGATCCGGACCGACCGCCCGCACATCCCTGGGTACGGGATTCCCGAGCATACGGGTGGGCTGCTGCCCTGGAGTTTCGCGCTGGAGCGCCTGGAGCGTTCTCGCAACTACTGGATCGTATCGACCCGGCCGGATGGGCGCCCGCATGCCGTTCCGGTGTGGGGTGTGCTGCTGGATGGAACCGTCTACTTTGGCGGCGGCGAGCAGACCGTCTGGGCGAAGAACCTGGCGCGCAACCCCCATGTCGTCGTCCATCTTGAAAGCGGCGACGAGGTTGTGATTCTGGAAGGAACCGTCGTGCGGCACACCGAGGACAACACCGATCCTGCTTTGCTGGCGCGTATTGACGCGGCCTACGAGGCGAAATACGATATGCCGCACGGCACGCCGGTGTGGGAACTGAAACCGCGTGTCGGGTTTGGGTGGTCGAGCTATCCGGACAATACCACGCGCTGGACGTTTGGGGGGTGAGCTGCTCCGGCGCGCTGCGGGTGAGGCGTAACCGGATATTGGCAGGGCGATGAAGAAGAAACTGCGCGGCATGAAGCGCCAGGTCATCCGGCTGGACCTGGATCTGTACCGGGTTCGCGTGCCGCTGCCGGACCGTCCCGACATGTCGCTGAGTGTGATCGACCTGTGGCCGGAGCAGGTCGATCGCACGCTTCTTTTCGTGCACGGTTACGCCGGCTGCGCCGAGACCTGGGAGTATCAGGCCAACCACTTCGCGCGGGATTATCGCGTTGTCATCCCCGATCTGCGCGGGCACGGCCAAAGCGACGCACCGTACTCCGACTATGAGATGGATGAGATCGTCGCCGATCTGCATGCCGTCGTGGAGCGGCTGGCCTTGCCGCGGCAGTTCATCCTGGTCGGCCATTCCTTCGGCGGGTCGATTTGTGTGGAATACGCCAACCGCTACCCGGAGCGCGTGGAAAAACTGGTACTGATCGCCACTGCCGGAGAATATCCCCTGC
>DYEN01000387.1 GCA_020725705.1 Anaerolinea sp. | reverse complement strand
GCCGGCCAGGTCGTAGAGGATGGCGCCGAACTCGGCCCCAATCAGCGGGTAGATCGGGTTGGTGGTCGCGAAGCTGCCGACGATGGTATGCGGCTCGTCAGCCTGGGCAGCGGCTCGCGCGCCGGGCTCCGGCAGCGCGATCGGCGCAGCCAGCAGGGTCAGCCCCCAGAGCGTCAGGAACAGGCGCCGCAGGATCGCGATCATGGTTCTGCCTCACATTCTCGATGTCGTCGCCCCCCTGCGTCTTCTGATTCCAGCTTAGAACGGGATGCGCGTCCGGTCAATGGGTTGGAGCGATCCGCCCGGTGCGCGGGTGCCGTCACATGGCGAGCGTGAGCAGCAGCAGCGCGTCCGGAGCGCCGAGCGCCTCGCCGCGCAGCATGCGGACGCGCGTGTGCACGATGCGCATGCCGTTGTCGAGCAGCCGGCGCAGCAGCGCGCTCTGCTGCCCGCTGACCGGCAGCACCAGCCCGGCCTTGCCGCGCCGCACGGCGTAGGTCTGCATCTCGGCCAGAAAGCGCGGCCATTCGTGCGCGGCAGAGGGCAGGCAGGCCGCCGCCTCGACGGTGAGGTAGACCGGGATCTGCCCCTGGCGGCGCGGTCCGTAGCGCAGCGCGGCGAAGCAGACCGGCTGTCCCGTGCCATCGCGCCAGACCAGGGTCTCGCCGGCGTCCTCGTGCCGTAGCCATTCCGCCGCCGGGGTCGGATCCAGGCCGGGCACCAGCGCCCCGGCGACCGTGCGCAGCGCATCGTCCCCGCCCGTCCAGATCGTCCAGCGCGTTTCGCGGGCAGGCTGCGGCGCGCCCTGGCACAGAAAGGTCATGTGGTGTGGGTTCAGCCCCAGCCGGGCATACAGCGCCAGGTTCCGCCCGCTGTCCGGCATAGTTTCGAGCGCGAGGGTGGTGCAGCCGGCCTGTTCGAGCAGCGCCAGCCCGGCACTGACCAGCGTGCGCCCCAACCCCAACCCTTGCCGGGCGGGTGTGATGCCCAGCGTGCCCAGCCAGCCCAGCGATCCCCACATATGGGTGAAGCAGTAGCCGACGACACGCCCGCGCGGCTCTTCGAGCACGACGCCCGGCAGAGGCCGGTCGAAGGCCGCGGCGATGTTCTCGGCGGTGCGCAGCTTCAATCCTTCGCCAGGCTGGCCCCGCTCGCGCCGCACCAGCTCGAAGGCGTCCCGGTCGATCTGGCGCACCAGCTCCCGATCCGCGGGGATCATGGGCCGGGTTAGGCGGGTCAGCACCTCATCCCTCTCCATCCGGCGAGCCGTCGCAGGGTGTCCGGCTCACCGCGCGACGGCCAGACGATTCATCAGCTCGCGGTAGCGTGTGTCGCGCAGCGCGACGTAATTGGGCGGCGGATCGGCGACGCCGGTCGACTCCAGCGCGAACGAGGCCGCCACCGCTCCCCAGCACGATGCCTGGGCCAGATCGCGCGTCTCGCACCAGCCGACCAGGAAGGCGCCGCAATAAGTGTTGCCCGCCCCGGTCTGATCGACGATGGCCTCGACGGGCACCGCCGGGACGCGCAGCAGGTCCGGGTCGCCCCGGCGCCCGGCGATCGAGCCGCGCTCGCCCATGCGCAGCACGGCGACGGGCGCGCCGTCATCCAGCATGGCGCGGACCAGCGCCGCCGGGTCGGGTTCTCCGTAGAGGGTCTGGGCTTCGAGCAGGTTGGGCGAGACGATATCCACCAGCGGCAGCGCCGCGCGGAAGGCGGCGGCGTTTTCACGCGTCATGAAGTGCTGGTTTGGCTCCCACAGCAGGGTCGCCTGCGGCAGCGCCTCGCGCCAGGGCGCGAGCGTGCCATTGCACAGCAGGTACGCGCCCCGCGCCGCGCGATAGGCATCCGGCAGGGCGTCCACGTCTGGCCCGTGCAGAAACGGGTCTACCTCATCCACGCGGAACACCTCGGTGCGCCGGCCATCCCACTCGAACAACTGCCAGGCGCGCGCCTGGGGCAGGTCCAGCCACTGCAGCCCTTGCAGGTCGAAATCCCGATTCAGGCGCAGGCGGACGTCCTCAGGCAAATCGCGCCCGGCGTTCGCCACCATCCCCGGCCGCTGGCCCCAGATGACCATCCCCGCGGCGGCGTGCGTGACCGCACCCCCCAGCACGCCCATCGCCGTCCGCCCGTTGGGGTAAACGATGTCGTCGATGATTATCCCGCCAACGCAGATATACGCCGGATGAAACGATTCGGCCACCAGAACCTCCGCCGGCTCAGCGCCGGACCTCGTCGAGCAGGTGGCTGTCGCGGATGCGGCTCGCGCCGTCCGCCCAGTCGACGGTGCGCCCGCCGCCGAAATCGCGGAAATAGCGCGCGCCGATGGCCGCGGCCCGCTCTGCCGCCAGCAGCTCGCCGGGGATGCTGTAGACCAGCGGCGCGAAGGCTTCGCGCACTGCGCCCCGCACCGGCAGGACGTGGTCGACGTAAGCGCGGATCGCCTGCTCGCCGTCGGGCAGCACGCCAACCGTCCGCCGCCCGATGGCCTGCGCCGCGCGCGCCACTTCCGCCATGCGGTCGGCGTCGCGATCGGCGGCGCTGATCAGAACGGTCGGTGTGTCGGGCCGGGCGCTGAAATACTGGAGATGCGCCCACTCTTCGGTTTCCTGTGCCATCGCCGGGTCGCCGCTCGCTTCGAGCATCTTCGCGG
>DYEN01000027.1 GCA_020725705.1 Anaerolinea sp. | reverse complement strand
CGGGCAAGCGGACGACAAGGGGGAGCATGGGCGCACACAGGGAAGAAGCAGAGCGGGTGTGCCGGGCGGCGGTGCTGCTGGCACAGGGGCAGAGCGTGCGGGCGGTGGCGGCGGCGGTGCGGGCGCGTCCGGCGACGGTTGAGCGGTGGGCGGCGGGCGAGGACTTTCGGGCGCTGCGCGACAGCCTGGCCGACCGGCGGCGGGTGCACGACGCCTTGGCGCGGCTGCGGGCGCTGACACCGGGCGCGATCGACGCGCTGCGGCGGGCCGTGGAAAGCGACGATCTGGCGCTGGCGATCCGGGCGGCGCGGGAAGTGCTGGAACGCATCGGGCCGCTGGCGCAGGCCGGGCACGAGCAGACGATTCGGGTGGAGTGTGTGAACCGTGACGGTCAAGCTGTTTCAACCACACCCTGGGCAGCGCGCCATCCTGCAGCACCCGGCCCGGTTCAAGGTCGTCGCGTGCGGGCGGCGCTTCGGCAAGACGGAGACGGGCAAGATCCTGCTGGTTGAGCGGGCGCTGGCCGGGGCGGTCGGCTGGTGGATCAGCCCGACATATCGCATGGCGGATGAGGTGTGGCGGGACTTGAAGGCGGCGCTGGACGGGGCGATCGCGCGGAAGAACGAGGAAATGCGGCGGCTGGACGTGATCGGCGGCGGGGTGATCCGCGTGCGCAGCGGGCGCAATCCGGACGGGCTGCGCGGGTCCGGGCTGGACCTGGCAGTGCTGGACGAGGCGGCCTATTTGCATCCGGACGTGTGGCGGGCGGCGATCCGCCCGGCGCTGTCCGACCGGCGGGGCGAGGCGCTGTTCCTCAGCACGCCGCGCGGGCGCAACTGGTTTTGGGGGGTGTGGATGACCGGGCAGAGCGCGTCGCACCCGGACTGGATGAGCTGGCGGTTCCCGACCAGCGCCAACCCGCTGATCGATCCGGCGGAGATCGAGGCGGCGCGGGCGAGCCTGCCGGAGCGGGTGTTCCGCGAGGAATATCTGGCGGAGTTTCAGGACGACGGCGGGCTGGTCTTCCGGCGGGTCGAGGCGTGCGCGACGGTGCCACCGGGCGGGTCGCCGGAGCCGGGCGCGCGCTATGTGTTCGGCGTGGACTGGGCGCGCGAGGACGACTTCACATGCATCGCGGTGCTGGACGCGGGGGCACGGCGGCTGGTGGCGCTGGACCGTTTCAACGAGATCGGCTGGGCGTTGCAGCGCGGGCGGCTGGCGGCGCTGGCCGAGCGCTGGCGGCCCGAAGCGATCTGGGCCGAGGCAAACAGCATCGGCGGGCCGAACATCGAGGCGCTGCAGGCGGAAGGGCTGCCGGTGATCCCGTTCACAACCACGGCGACGAGCAAGGGGCCGCTGATCGAGGCGCTGGCGCTGGCGCTGGAGCGCGGCGAGCTGGCGATTCTGCCCGATCCGGCGCTGCTGAGCGAGCTGGGGGCGTACCGGCTGGAGCGGCTGCCGAGCGGGCGGTTCCGCTATGGCGCGCCGCCGGGCGGCCATGACGACTGCGTGATCGCGCTGGCGCTGGCGTGGCACGGCGCGCAGCAGGGCGGCGTGGGGATCCGGTTTGTGTGAGGGATGAGCGCGGGTGGCAAGTACCAGAAAATACCATGGGCCGCGGGCGGGGTGAGGTCCGTCCATACGGAAGGCGGGGAGTGTGATGGGGAAGCGAGCGACAGAACGGGGGACGTGGGTCGAGCGGGCGCTGCGGCGGATGGGATATGTGAAGTGGCGCCCGGCGAGCGTGATCCAGCGCGTCGAGCCGGTTGCGTTGGGCGGGGCGGGGCCGGTCTACCCGCCGGAGATCGGGCAGGCGGGGCGCTATGCGGCGGTGTACCAGAGCAGCCCGTGGGTATACGTGGCGGTCAACCGCATCGCCGAGGCAGCGGCGCTGGTGCCGTTTCACGTGTTGCGGCGGGTGGCCGAGGGGGAAGTCGGCATGGTCGATCACCCGTTCGAGCGGCTGCTGCAGAGGCCGAATCCGTTGCTGAGCCGCTTCGAGCTGATCGAGCACACGGTCGGGCACCTGGAGATTCACGGGAACGCGTACTGGTTCCTGGCCGGGGAGCCGGGCGGGCAGCCGCTGGAGCTGTGGCCGCTGCGCCCGGACCGGGTCAGCGTGGTGCCGGACGCGCGGCGGGGGGTGCGCGGGTATGTGTACGAGGTGGAGGGGCGGCAGGTGCCGCTGGACGCGGCGGAAGTGGTGCACTTCCGGCGGTGGCATCCGGGCAACGACTACTACGGGCTGAGCGCGCTCGAGGCGGCGCGGCTGGCGGTTGAGACGGACCGGGCGATGGCGGACTGGAACCGGCGCTATTTCGGCGAGGGGATGGCGGTTCCGGCGGGGATCGTGGCGATCCGCGAGCGGGTGAGCGACAGCGACTACGAGCGGCTCCAGCGGGAGTGGCGGCTGGCGTATGGCGGGCGCGAGCGGCGCACGGCGTTTTTGCGCGGGGCGTCGGTGGAGTGGCACACCGTCGGCCTGAGCCAGCAGGACATGGACTTTCTGAACGCGCGGCGCTTCAACCGCGAGGAAATCTTCCAGATCTTCGGCATCCCGGTCGGTATGTTCAGCGAGAACGCGACCGAGGCGAACGCGCTGGTGGGGGAGCGGGTGTTTGTGGAACGGACGCTGTGGCCGAAGCTGGTGCGCATCGCGGAGAAGATCACGACCGATCTGCTGCCGTTCTACGGGGGCGACCTGGTCGGGCGGTTCGAGGACATTCGCCCGCAGGACCGGCGCGCGCAGCTGGCGGAGATCCGCGTGGCGCGGGGCGTGCTGACGGTAGACGAGATCCGCGCGCGGTATTTCGGGCTGGGTCCGCTGGCGGGCGAGGCGGCGCCGGAGAGCGGGCCGGACGCGGTGGGCGAGGGGTAGCGGGGGATGCGCGGGATGCTTGACAGGGCGAGCGCGCAGACCGTATGATGACAGACAGGGCTACCGCTGGTTCAGCCAACCTGACCAGGAGCGGGTGTGATGCAACCTCGGACACGTCAGGGTTGGCTGGCGCCGCTTGCGACGGCCCTGCCCATGATCATTCTGCCCATCGCGGTTTCGACTATTCTGCTTGCCACGGCGCAACGCCTGCAACTCTCGGAGCGGCAGACGGCGAACTGGATTCTGGCGGTATACGCAGTGCCGTGCGTGGTGAGCTTGCTGCTGTCGTATCGCTATCGGCAGCCGCTGCTGATGACCGGCAACGTGTTCGCGCTGATCTTCGTCGCGTCGCTGGGGGATCGGCTCACCTACGGGGAGATTATCGGCGTGGCGATTGTGACCGGCGCGTGCATCCTGCTGCTGGGCGCGCTGGGGCTGACCGCGCGGCTGGCGATCTGGATCCCGGCGCCGGTGGTGATGGGGCTGCTGGCCGGGGCCGTGATGCCGTATGTCGCGGGGATCTTCACGGCGATGAACGACACGCCATGGCCGTTGGGCGGCGCCCTGGTGGCCTATTTCTGGGGGCGGCGGGCGAGCACGCGCGTGCCGCCGATTCTGCCCGCCGCGGCAGCCGCGCTCGCGATCGCTGCCGTGACGGGCGACCTGCGGCCGGTCGGCGCGTTTTCGTGGGTACCGAAGCCGGCGATCACCGCGCCGGTCTTCACGCTCGAGGCGCTGGTGACGGGGGTGCCGGTGCTGGTGGTCATCATGACGCTTCAGTCGAATGTGCCGTCGCTCATTTTCCTGCGCGGCCAGGGCTACGAGCCGCCCGAAGGGGTGATTAACACGTTGAGCGGGGTGGTCACGGCGGCGGTTGCGCCGCTGGGGCCGATAGCGCTCTCGCTGTCGCTGCCGGCGACCTCGCTGGTGGCCGGGCCGGACTCGGGCGAGCGCGCTTTTCGCTACCGCGCCGTCTACATATCCGCGGGTATTGTGCTGGTGCTGGGGCTGCTGGCCGAGTTGGCCGCACAGCTCACCACGGTCCTGCCGCTGCCGCTGCTGCTGGCGCTGGCGGGGCTGGCGACGGTTAGCGTGCTGATGGGGGCGCTGCAACAGGTCACGCGGGGGCCGCTGGTGCTCGGACCGGTGTTCGCGTTTGCGATCGCGCTGTCGGACATTTCGCTGCTGGGGCTGGGGCCGTTCTTCTGGGCGCTGGCGATCGGGACCGGGGTGTCGCTGTGGCTGGAGCGCGAGGGGTGGCAGGCGCTGCACCAGCCGATGGGGGTGGTGAGCGAGCCGGTCGCGGCGGGCGAGGGGTAGCGGGGATGCGCGGGAGCCGAAGGGGGGCGGCTCCCCTGCTTGTTGAAATTGCTATTATTGACTCTGTAATGTATATTATATATAATGATAATAAATGTATGAATTTGATAAGAATGGAGAATATTATGATACGGGATTTCATCTATCTGGATATCGAACGCGTTCGTTCATTTTTAGCCCAAATGACACAAGGATTGACATCTGAACGCACCGTTGATAGTGGGCATGAAATCGGCGGTGCAGTTGCCGGCGAAGGCAGGGTGCCTTTCCTAGTGCGTGGTGAGGCTACAGCGGATTATCGCTTTTCACGTACGCAGCATGAAACCAAGAGCCTGCATGACTACATATTCGCCGAGCTATTGAATCAGCTTGATGACGATCAATTACTTCGTTTGCCTCAAGCTGATTTCAGATGGGAACCAGAAGCTTTTCACGATGGTGATTTTGTCCTGACTTCAGGTATTGTGAAAATTGTTGACTACGAGTCTGGGCTTGAAACCTTGCAGAATCTGCCAAAACTTATGCGTTCAGTTTCTAAATTAGCTTCCTTTGGCGCTAAGCAGGGACAAAATCTAGACGTCAAATCGGTTGAAAGTCAGTTACGTTCTCTCCATTTGTCCGATGTGGGCTCATTCATCGATCAGTTTTACGGTGGCCTTGTGAGGATAAAAGTATACCCATACGGTGAACCTTCGTATGTTTTTGTAGGAACCGCGGAGAAAGCATCGTTCCGGTACTCACCAGCAGCTCTATCAAGCTTATATGGTTCCATCATCGATGCTGGCTGGCAGTGTCTGTTGCAAGTGAATATCGGTAAATCACATACAACGGAGAAATTTGGCGAGACAGGTAGCCAGATTGAAGATGCGGTTGAGATGTTGATTGACCAGTTGGGGATGCTTACGAATCTGGCACAGGGTGTCCAGTTTCCAAGTATAGCTATGACCCCTATAGCTGTCTACCGGGAGATAGGTACTTAATACCTCATAACCGAAATAGCTTTTTGGATATCCCTGAGTATAAGAGCATGGACTCCTGCGCTTTTTGTCTTGCTCACCCCACTGCCATCCCGAAACATCTCCACCCCTGCCGCGCACAAACGGCGCGCGCTATTTGCCGCGCGGGGCGTTCTCGGCGAGAATGTGGCGCAGCGACGGGATACGCTTGGCGGCGGAGAGACGCGCGATGGCCCAGGTCTTCATCTCGTACAAGCACGACGACGGCGATTTCGCGCTGATCCTCAAGGATCGCATCGAGAAGGCGGGCTTCGCGGGCTGGATCGACGACAACTTGCAGGCCGGCGAGGACTGGCGCGAGATGATCGACCGGGCGATCCGCGAGTCGATGGCGCTGGTGGTGATCCTCTCACCGGAGTCGGTGGCGTCGGAATACGTGACGTATGAATGGGCGTTCGCGCTGGGGGCGGGTGTGCCGGTTGTGCCGGTGATGCTGCGCAAGACGCCGCTGCATCCGCGCCTGGAAGAATTGCAGTACCTCGATTTCACCAACCGCCGCGCCCGGCCGTGGGACGCGCTGATCGAACGGCTGGAGTCCCTGAGCGGGGAGCGAGGCAGCGGGAAGCGCCCCGGCCGCCCCAGCAAGCGCGAGGTTGAACTGAGCGCGCTGCGCGAGCAACTGGCCGACAACCACTGGGATTTGCGCGCCGAGGCAGCGCGGGCGCTGGGCGACCGGCGCGATCGGGCGGCGGTCCCGGTGCTGGCGCGGCTGCTGGCGACGGATCGCAGCGTGCGGGTGCGGGCGGCGGCGGCGGAAGCGCTCGGCTGGATCGGGGACGAGGCGGCGGTGCCGGACCTGCTCGCGGCGCTGGAGGCGGATCACGCGGCGGTCCAGGCGGCGGCCCGCGAGGCGCTGCAGCGGATGGGGCGAGAGGGCGAAAGGTAGCGAAGGGCAGCGAAAAGCGGCTAAAGGCAGCGAAGGGCAGCGAGAGACAGCCGGGGCGGGAGACCGCGCCCGGCTGCTTTTTTGTGCGGCGGGGACGAAGCTTGGCCGTAGGGGGATGGGCGTGTCATAGCCTTGCTTCTAGCGGCTAGCGTTCACTGCTAGCGTTCACTGCTAGCGTTCACCGTTAAAAATCACCGCTAGCGGCGTAGACAGATAGAACATTTGGTCTAAAATGAGAATATCGGGACGGCGGCACACGGAGAGGGGCGAGAATGGCACGGCAAGCAACACGCGCTCCGGCGAGCACGGCGGTCAAGGCGCTCGATGGGCGCGGGCGGGTGGGCGGCTATTTGGTGGTGTGGGGCGACGCGACCCGGCGCGATCTGCAGGGCGAGTATTTCACGCCGGAGACAGACCTGGGGCTGGACTGGTTCCCACGCCGCCCGGTGCTGTACCAGCATGGGCTGGACCAGGCGCTCGGTCCGGCGCTGATCGGGCAGATCGAGGTGCTTCAGCCGGACGCGACCGGGGTGTGGGTCGAGGCGCAGCTTGATCTGCGCAACCGCTGGGTGCGGGCGGTGCTCGATCTGGTGGGGCGCGGCGCGCTGGGGTGGAGCAGCGGCAGCCTGCCGCATCTGGTGGCGGTCGAGCCGGATGGGCACATCCGGTGCTGGCCGATAGTCGAAGGCAGCCTGACGCCCACGCCCGCCGAACCGCGCCTGACGGACGCGGTCGCGGTCAAGGCGGCGTTCGAGGCGCTGGGGCTGCCGGTGGACCGGCTTCTGCAAGCGAGCGGGCAAGCGGGGATGGACACACAAGAAGGGGATGAAGGGATGATGCACGACTCGATTTCGGGGGGAGAAGGGATCAAGCGGCTGCCGGCGGCGCAGAGCGCGCCGCGCCCCAGCGGTCCGGCGGTCGAGGTGCGCAGCAAGTACGCCGACCTCGACGCGATCGACATGGCGTTTATGCACACCTGGCTGAGCCGCTCCGGCCAGTGGACGCCCTCGGCGGCGTTTATGCGCGAGCTGGCGCACAAGGCTTATCGCGCCGTCGAGCGGGGGCAGCTTGACGCGGCGGCGCTGCGCGGGCTGCCGGTCAAGGCCGACGAGTTGATGCACACCGGCAACGAGGGCTATGGACAGGAATGGGTGCCGGATATCTGGTCGTCCGAGCTGTGGCGCAAGGCGCAGACGGAGAACGTGATCCTGCCGCTGTTTCGCGTGGTGGAGATGCCGTCTAACCCGTTCGAGCTGCCCATCCCCGGCTCGGACCCGGTGGTGTACTACGTGCCGGAGACACAGGATGAAGACGAGCTGACGTTGGGGGCGGGCAACCCGATCCCGGAAAGCCGCATCGGCAGCGGCAAGGTGACCCTGACGGCGCACAAGCTGGCGCTGCGCGTGGGGTTCTCGGCGGAGCTGGTCGAGGACGCGGTTGTGCCGCTGATCCCGCTCTACCGCGAGCAGGCGCTGCGCGTCATGGCGGACGCGATCGATCATGTGTTGCTCAACGGCGACACCGAGACCGGCGCCACCGGCAACATCAACAGCGACGACGCTGCTCCCGGCCCGACGGAGAAATATCTGGCGTTCGACGGCCTGCGCAAGCTGCCGCTGGTGATCGACCCGGCCCGGCGGATCGACGCCCAGGGGCAACCGCCCTCGATTGAGCTGTTGCGCTCGGTGCGCTTTCTGATGCGTAACCGCTACGCCCTGCGCCCGCGCGACTGCGCCTGGATCGTGGATGGCAGCACGTATGGCAAGCTGCTGGGGCAGGAAGAAGTGTTGACGGTCGACAAGTTCGGGCCGTATGCCACGGTGCTGACCGGCGAGATCGCCAAGCTGGACGGCGTGGCGATCCTGGTCAGTCCGGAGATGCCGCTCACGCAGGCGGACGGCAAAGCCAACGTGAGCGGCAACACGCGCGGTCAGGCGCTGTGCGTCTACCGGCTGGGCTGGGTGGTGGGCTATCGCCGCCGCGTCACGGCGACGATGGACTATCTGCCCTACTTCGACAGCTACCAGATGGTGGCGACGGTGCGGCTGGCGTTCGCCCGGATCGATGACGGCGTGGCGAGCGCGCTGATCAACATCGCGGTCTAGCGCGGGGACGAGTCAGGGGGCCGGTGAGGCGGCGAAGGAGACGATCAGATGCATCGAGCCGAGCACCAGCCTGTCGCCATCCGCCACGGTGTAGCGGCGGTAGGGCGTCATCGGCTCCCCGTTGAGATAGCTTCCGTTGGAGCTGCCCAGATCGATGGCGTACAGGTGATCGCTGTGGCGCAGGAGCAGGCAGTGGCGGCGCGAGACTCCGCGCTGGTACCCATTCTGGCCGGACAGATCGACCAGTGGCTCGTTATCCAGCGCGGGGCCGCGCCCCAAGATCACCTTGCTGCCGCGGGGGACGGTCAGGCACACACCGGAAGGCAGAACTTGCAGAATGACCGGATAGCCGGGCAGCAGGCGGGTCGACCCTTGATTTTCAATCGGCCACTGCTGAGGCGGGCGGCTGAGGTACGAGGTGGGGGTGCCAGGCAGGTGCAGGGGTTCACCACAGGTTGGGCAGTGCCCCCCTACCGGCGGCTGCGTACTGCCGCAGTGCGGGCAACGTGCCTGCGTGATGTAGAACGGATGCGCGGACTCGCTGGACATGGTAACCCGCAATCATTCGGGCGGACCCGGCCAAGAGGATCTCACCTTCTAGCTTACACCAGGGTGAGGCACCATCATATTACAATACCGTGAATATCCTGTGAATATGACACGGACATGACCGGAGCCGGTCTGAAACGGGAAGCGGAGATGGACACCTACGCGACTTTGGCACAACTGCGGCGCTATCTGGGCCTGCGCGACGCCCAGACCGGCGACGACGCACTGTTGGGCACGCTGCTCGACGCGGCGTCGCGTCTGATCGAGCGGCACACGGGGCGGCGTTTCGGCCCCCGGCGCGGCGTGCAGCGTTATGACTGCCGCCGTCCGTTCGAGCTGCTGCTGCGCGATGACCTGCTGGCCTTGCACGCGCTGATCAACGGCGACGGCAGCCCGATCGATCTAGCGCATGTCCGCCTAGAGCCGCCGGGCGGGCCGGTGTACGCCGGCCTGGCGCTGGACCGGGCACGGGCCGCGTTCGTCTACGACGGCGACCCGGCGGGCGCGCTGGCGGTGGATGGGACCTGGGGCTATCACCCCGACTGGCCCGCCGCCTGGCGCGACTCCGGGGCGGCGGTGGCGGACGATCCGCTTGACGCCGAGGCGACGACGCTCCATCTGAGCGGATCGGGCGCGGTATTCGAGGCCGGTCACCTGCTGCGCGCCGGCGACGAGTATTTGTGGGTGGACGGTGGCGATCCGCCGGCGGGGGTGCTGACCGTCCGGCGCGGGGCGAACGGCACCGCCCGGCAGGCGCACCCGGCCGGGACCACGCTGGCGATCTACGCGCCGCCGGCGGACGTGGTGCAGGTGTGCTTGCGCGTGGCGGGCTGGCTCTACCGCCAGAAAGACGCGGGCTGGGTGCAGGCGGCGGGCGGCCTGCGCGGGCAGGTGACAGTTCCTCCGGCGCTGCCCGACGATGTGGCGCTGATCCTGGGGCCGTACGTGCGGCTGCGCGTGGCCTGAGGCGGGAAGGGGCGGGGCATGGGGCTGGCGGATGCGCTGGAACGGCTGGCGGCGGTCGCGGTTGAGGGGGTGACCAGCTATGCGCCGGACGAGACGCCGGAGGTGTTGGGCGGCGCACAGCTTCCTGTGCTGGTGATCGTCCCCGAACTGGGCGGGAACTGGCCGGGGTTGGAGCCGAGCGTGCTTGCGGCAGGGCACGGCTGGCTGGAAGCGCGGATCGCACACCTGCTGCTGGTGGCGCCGGTGGCGGGCGGGTCCGGCCTGCGCGGGGTGCTTCCGGCGCTGGCGGCGGCGATCGACGCCTACGCGAGGGCACTGGCAGCCGATCCGGACCTGGGCGGAACTCTGGCACGGCCCCCGGTCGTGCGGGTCTCGGCGGGTGTGGTGCCCTACGGCGGGATCGACTATCACGCGGTGACGTTTGTGCATCACTGGATGCTGCGGCTGGCGCCCGGCGGGTGAACGGAGGGAGGGGCGGAGCGATGTGGACGCGGTTGGTGGTTGAGGTGGACTGGAGGGGGACGGGCGAATGGGAAGACGAGAGCGGG
>DYEN01000386.1 GCA_020725705.1 Anaerolinea sp. | reverse complement strand
TTCAAGGCGGAAGCGGATTCGGCGCAGGCGGCAGCCGAGGAACTCGGCTACGAGACACTGGTGCTGGTGCACGACGACGACCCGAACCTGCAAGACCAGCACTTCGACCAGGCAATCGCGCTGGGCGCCAAAGCCATCATCCTCGACAATGCCGGGGCGGATGCGTCCATCGCAGCGGTGCGCAAAGCCAAGGAAGCGGGCATCCCCACCTTCCTCATCGACCGTGAGATCAACGAGACCGGTCTGGCTGCCTCGCAGATCATCTCCAACAACTACCAGGGTGCGGTCATCGGCGCCGAGGAGTTCGTCCGCCTGATGGGTGAAGAGGGCAAGTATGTCGAGTTGCTGGGTCGCGAGAGCGATACCAACGCTCACATCCGCTCTCAGGGTTACCATGACGTCATCGACGAGTATCCCGACATGGTCATGGTCGCCCAGCAGACCGCCAACTGGTCTCAGACCGAAGCCTTCGAGGTGATGGAGACCATCATCCAGGCGCATCCGGACATCAAGGGCGTCATCTCCGGCAACGACACCATGGCCATGGGAGCCATGGCGGCGCTCCAGGCGGCAGGCATGACCGATGTCATCGTCGTCGGCTTCGACGGCAGCCAGGACGTGATGGACGCCATCAAGGAAGGCAAGATCCACGCCACCGTCCTGCAGCCCGTCGCCCAGTTCGGTCCGCTGGCCGTCCAGCAAGCGCACACCTACATCACCACCGGTGAACTGCCTGAGCAAGAGAAGATCTCCATCGACTGCATCCTCATCACACCCGAAAACGTCAACGACTACTTCAACTTCGCCCCGGTAACAACCGGGTAGCGTGATCCTGAGCAGCCGGGGGATGAGCCAGGCACCAACGCAGGAGCATCCCCCGGTCCGGGGCAGCCGGAGCCATAGTCTGCGCCCGGCTGCCCCGCCCAGGAGAACATGCCATCTGCGTTGCTGGCTCCTGTGTTCAAACGTACATGTCACGCAGGGGCCGTCGCCAGCAAACCGATCCGGCGGCCGCCCGGCATGGGTACGCCTGCTGAGGGCGCGCACCGCGCAGGCTGAAGGGACCTGCCTGGTCCGCACGGGAATGCGATTGGGAGAACCGGTATCATGAACGAGCGAGCGCTGAGACTGAAATCCATCGAATACCGCAAGACCATCCTGACGATCATTCATCATGCCAACGCGGGCCATACTGGCGGCAGTCTCTCGTGCGTGGATATCCTCAACGTGCTCTACAACCACGTCATGAACATATCCCCCCAGAACTTCAACGATCCCAATCGCGACCGCTACGTGCAGAGCAAGGGGCACGCCGTCGAGGCGCTCTATACCGTTCTGGCCGATAAGGGTTTCTATTCGCCCGCCGAACTGAAGACACTCAACCGCTACCAGTCGCATTTCATCGGCCATCCCACGCGCAAAGTGCCCGGCGTCGAGCAGAACACGGGCGCGCTGGGGCACGGCCTGTCGGTGGCGGTGGGCATGGCCCTGGCGGGCAAGATCGACGGACGCAGCTACCGCGTCTATACCCTGCTGGGCGACGGCGAGCTGACCGAAGGCTCCAGCTGGGAAGCTTCGATGACCGCCGCCCACTACCAGCTCGACAACCTCGTCGTGATCATCGACCGCAACGGCCTGCAGATCACCGGCCCAACCGAACAGGTTGTCGCGCTCGAATCGCTGAAAGACAAGTTTGAAGCCTTCGGCTACGCCGTGCGGTCGTGCAACGGGAATGATATTGGCGACCTGGTGCGCACCCTGGAACAGGTGCCCTTCGAGCCGGGCAAGCCCAACCTGATTCTGGCGAACACGGTCAAGGGTAAAGGCGTCAGCTTCATCGAAAACCAGATCGGGTGGCATCACAAGGTCCCGACGACCGAGGAGCTGGCGCGGGCGCTGGCGGAACTGGAACAGGCGCAGGCGGAATTGGAAAAGGTGATGGCCTGATGGAGCTGGGACGACCGAACCTGGAAGAATTCGCGGCGACGCTGCTGGAGCTGGCCCGCCGGGATCGCAACGTGCTGGTGCTGACCAGTGACTCGCGCGGGTCAGGCAAGCTGGTGCCCTTTGCCAGCGCCCTGCCCGATCAGATTATCGAGGTTGGCATCGCCGAGCAGAACCTTGTGGGCATCGCCGCCGGGCTGGCCTCGGCGGGCAAAAAGGTCTTTGCCGTGTCGCCGGCCTGCTTTCTGACGGCGCGCGCCTTCGAGCAGATCAAGAACGACGTGGCCTATTCGGACCGGCCCGTGAAGCTGATCGGGATCAGCGCGGGAGTCAGCTATGGGGCGCTCGGCTCGACGCATCACTCGCTGCACGACTTCGCCGCGCTGCGCGCCGTCAACAATCTGGACATCGTCGCGCCTGCCGACAACTTCGAGACCCGCGAGGCGATTCGGGCCGCCTACCACCATCTGCGCCCGATCTACATTCGCTTCGGCAAGCAGCCCATGCCGCACATCCACGCGCCGGGCACGCGCTTCGAATTGGGCCGGGCGATCACGCTGCGCAGCGGCACCGATGTCACGTTCATCGCCACCGGCGAGACCGTGCCGCGGGCGGTGCAGGCGTGCGATGTGCTGGCGAAACGAGGGGTCTCCGCCGGGGTGATCAGCATGCACACCATCAAGCCGCTCGACGAAGAGGCGCTGTTGATCGCCGCGCAGACCAGCCGGGCGCTGATCACCGTCGAGGAGCACAGCGTCTACGGCGGACTGGGCGAGGCGTGCGCGGCGGCGCTGATGCAGCGCGGCGTCTTCAAGCCGCTGCGCATCGTCGGCATTCCCGATGAGTACACCGTCACCGGCAGCCAGTCCGAGATCTTCGCGCACTATGGCATCACGCCGGAAGGGCTGGCGACCACGGCGCAGAGACTGCTGGCTGTGGAGAGCGTGCGATGAGCGTGATCCTCGCCCTCGACCAGAGCACCTCGGCCACCAAAGCCCTGCTGTTCGAGCTTGAGGGCCGGGTGCTGGATCGCGAAACCCTGCCGCACACGCAGTATTACCCGCAGCCGGGCTGGGTCGAGCACGACGCCGAGGAGATTTACGCCAACACGTTGCAGGTGATCCGCGCCCTGCTGGCCCGCAACACGGCACGCCGCGACGACTTGCTGTGCCTGAGCCTTACCAACCAGCGCGAGACGATCGTCGTCTTCGAGCGCGGCACGGGCGCGCCGCTCCATCACGCCATCGTCTGGCAGGATCGGCGGGGCGACCCGCTCTGCACCCGGCTGACCGCGCAGGGTTACGGCGAGTGGGTGCAGCAGCGCACCGGCCTGAAGATCGACACCTATTTCCCGGCTTCCAAGCTCACCTGGCTGTTCGAGCGCGAGCCGGCGCTGTACCGCCGTGTTGAATCCGGCGAGGCGTTGATCGGCACGATCGATGCGTATTTGGTCTACCGGCTGACCGAGGGAGCCGTCTTCGCCACCGACCACACCAACGCCAGCCGCACGCTGCTTTACAACATCCACACGCTGGGCTGGGACCACGAGTTGTGCGATCTGTTCGGCGTGCCCCTCGCTGCCCTGCCCGAGGTGCGCGAAAGCAGCGCGCGCTACGGCGAGACAACCTGCGGCGGGGCACTGGATCGCCCGCTGCCCATTGCCGGCGTGATGGGCGATTCGCAGGCCGCGCTTTTCGCCGAGCGGTGCTTCCGGCCGGGCATGGCCAAGGTGACGTTCGGAACCGGCTCGTCGGTGCTGCTCAACATCGGCGCGGACGCCAAGCTCTCGCGCAGCGGCATTGTGACCACCATCGGCTGGGTGCTGGAGGGGCAGCCCGCCTATGCTTTCGAGGGCATCATCAACTTCACCGGCGCCACCGTCCAGTGGCTGCGCGACCAGCTCAAGCTGATCGAAACCGCGGCGGAGACCGAAGCGCTGGCAACGGCAGTGGCCGACAACCACGGCGTGTACTTCGTGCCCGCGTTCGTCGGCCTCAGCGCGCCCTACTGGCGGGCCGACGCCAGGGCGGCGATCGTGGGCCTGACGCCCGGCGCCACGCGCAATCACGTTGTGCGCGCGGCTCTCGAGTCCATCGCCTACCAGATCCGCGACGTGCTGGGGCTGATGGCATCCGAGGCAGGTGTCCCGCTCGCCTACATCCACGCCGACGGCGGCGCGGTCAGCAACCGCTTTCTCATGCAGTTCACCGCCGACCTGACCCAGTACACCCTGCGCGCGTCGGCCCTGCCGGAGCTATCTGCCCTGGGCGCTGTGTTTTCCGGTGGGCTGGGCATGGGTGTCTACGCGGGGCTGGACGCGCTGGCAGGGCTGCCGCTGGAATCGGTGGATTACACTCCGCAGATCAGCAGCCAGCAGGCGGACGCGCTCTACGCGGGCTGGCAGGCGGCAGTCCAGCAGGTACTGGCGGCCCTCAGGGAACCGGCGCATCCGGCACAACAAGCCGGGAGCGTGTAAACCAGGATGCTTTTTGAACAGCGCGAAGCACTGAAGCGAGGCGAGAGATGGTCAACGAGAAAATTACACTTGGCGTCATTTTCGGCAACCGGGATTTCTTCCCGGACGGTCTGATCACGGAGGGGCGCGCCCAACTGCTCGGCGTGCTGGACGAGCTGGGCATCGGGTATGTTGTGCTCGACCCGCAAACGACGCCCCTGGGCGCGGTCGAGACATGGGAGCACGCCAAGGCGTGCGCGGCCCTGTTTCGCCAGCACGCAGATAGAATCGCCGGGATCCTGGTCAGCCTGCCCAACTTTGGCGACGAGAAGGGCGTGGCCGAAGCGATCAAGCTCTCCGGGCTGCGCGTACCGATCCTGGTGCAGGCATTCCCCGATGATCTGGACAAGTTCAATCTGGAGCGGCGGCGCGACGCGTTCTGCGGCAAGATCTCGGTCTGCAACAACCTCTACCAGTACGGCTATCCCTTCAGCGTCACCGAGCAGCATACCGTCTACCCCAACACCGACGCGTTTAAGGCCGATCTGCGCAAGTTTGTGGCGGTCTGCCGCGTAGTCAAGGGCCTGCCCAACGCCCGGCTGGGCGCGGTCGGCGCGCGCCCGAATGCCTTCAACACCACGCGCTATAGCGAGAAGCTGCTGCAAGCCTTCGGCATCAGCGTGCAGACCATCGACCTGTCGGTCGTGCTGGGCCGCGCTGCCAGGCTGGAAGACGGTGACCCGAAGGTCCAGGCCAAGCTGGATGCGATTCGCGCCTATGTCTCGACCGAGAATGTGCCACCGCCAGCGGTAGTCAAGCAGGCCAAGCTGGGCGTGGTCATCGAGGACTGGATGGACGAGCTGGACATCGACGCCACGGCGATCCAGTGCTGGGATTCGCTCCAGCACAACTACGGCGTCAACGTCTGCACCCTGATGAGCATGATGAGCCAGAAGCTGATGCCCAGCGCCTGCGAGGTGGATATCACCGGCACAGCCTCGATGTACGCTCTGTCGTTGGCGTCCGGCAAGCCGAGTGCCCTGGTCGACTGGAACAACAACTACGGTGACGACCCGGACAAGTGTGTGCTGTTCCACTGCGGCAACTGGGCGCACGACTTCTTCGACGAGGTCAAAATGGCGAACGCCGAGATCCTGGCGACCACCCTCGGCACAGAGAACACATACGGCACCGTCGCCGGGCGCACACCCGCCGGGCCGTTCGGCTATGCGCGCATCACCACCGACGACCGGCACGGGCGCATCAAGGCGTACGTGGGCGATGGCGAGTTCGTGGACGACCCGCTGGACACCTTCGGCAGCCGCGCCGTGGTGCGCGTTCCGCGCCTGCAAGAGCTGATGCGCTACGTGTGCAAGAACGGCTTCGAGCATCACGCCGCTATGACTACGGCGCACGTCGCCGATGTGCTGGCCGAGGCGTTTGAAACCTATTTCGGCTGGGAAACCTACTACCATCGCGCCTGATCCCCGGCGCACCGGGCTAACACGCTTGAACGGCAGACCCTGGAGTTCATTCTCCGGGGTCTGTTGTGTTTCCAGAGGCCGATTGCCAGCGGCCCAGGCTGCCCGGTGGGCAACCCCCGCCGGGATACTTCGCATTCCCGCCGCGATCGTATTTATAATGGTCCCCGCGTGCCGGTTTCCGGCGCCTCATACTAACCGGTCGGGGTGTTTCCCTGGGAAACGCCAGCCTGTGGAACAGGACAACGCGAAACTTGCAGAAGCATACCTTCGCAATTGCAGCACTCTTCCTGACACTTCTCATCGCCCTCTTGCTGGCGAACGCGACGCAGTCGTTCGAGCGCGTCTACAGCACCGCGCAGTATAGCTTCACCGCCGAGCGCACGTCGCTCTTCCCGCAAACGTGCGCGCGCTTCGAATGGGCCGCGACGTTGTACACCGATGTCTATTTCAACGGTGAGCCGGTTGATGGCACGGGCGAGAAAACCGTCTGCGCCCGCGGCGATCTCAAGGGTATCCTGACGGTCGTCTATCTCGACGGGAACCCGCTAACCTACGCGCTGCGCGTGCCCGGCGTTCTGGG
>DYEN01000385.1 GCA_020725705.1 Anaerolinea sp. | reverse complement strand
CTGTTCATCGACGAGATCCACCGCTGGAACCGCGCCCAGCAAGACGGTCTGCTGCCCTATGTCGAGGATGGGACGGTCGTGCTTGTCGGCTCGACGACCGAAAACCCCTTCTTCTCGCTGGTGAATCCCCTGCTCAGCCGGAGCCGTGTCTTTCAGTTGGTTCCGCTCACGGATGATGAAGTCATCGAGATTCTGCACCGCGCGCTGGAAGACCCGAAGCGCGGGCTGGGGAACATGCCGATCCGCCTGACCGACGAAGCCGCGCGGCATCTGGCGCAGGTGGCCCAGGGTGACGCGCGCAGCGCGCTCAACGCGCTGGAACTGGCGGCGCGCACCACCCCGCCCGGCCCCGGTGGCGCGATCTTGATCGACCTGGAAGTCGCGCAGGAAAGCATCCAGCGGCGGGCCGTGCGCTACGACCGCGGCGGGGATGAACATTACGACACGGTCAGCGCCTTCATCAAGAGCGTGCGCGGCTCGGATGTGGACGCGGCGCTGTACTGGATGGCGAAGATGCTGCACGCCGGGGAAGATCCGCGCTTCATCCTGCGGCGAATGTATATCCTGGCGAGCGAGGACATCGGCATGGCCGACCCGAACGCGCTGGTCGTAGTCTCGGCGGCGGCCAACGCCTTCGAGTGGGTCGGGATGCCCGAAGGGCACTACTTCCTTTCGCACGCCTGCATCTACCTGGCCACCGCGCCCAAGAGCAACAGCGCGGGTGCCATCTGGAAGGCGCTCGACCACATGGAGAAGGTCGGTCCCGGACCGGTCCCCTTTTACCTGCGCGACAAGTCCGACACGCTCTACGGCGAGGCGCGCGCCAACTACCAGCAGGCGATGGAAAGCACGGTCGGCGAGCTGGGGGAATACCAGTACCCGCACGATTTCCCCGGTGGGTGGGTCGCGCAGCGTTATCTGCCGGAAGGCATGGAGCCGCCCGGCTGGTACCAGCCCAAAGACATCGGCTACGAGCGCGAGGTCGCGGCGCGGATGGCGGCGCTCAAGAGCCGGGCCGAGGGCGAAGAGAGCGCGTCATAGGGTTTCGCCCCTCATCTCCCGGCCTCTTCTCTCGCGCGGGGCGAAGGGGAACACGCCGCGTCGCCCCAAGCCCTGCTCCCCGCGACGCAGTCGCAGAGGGAGAGGGGTTTGGCGTGAGGGGAACAACGGTCAGGCTCCCGCTCACAACGCAGCCAGCAGGCGCTCGCCGAACCCGGATGGCTCGCTGCGCTCGATGACTATGTCGCGCGCGTCGTGGAAAGCCAGAAAGTCGCGCATGGCCGCCGCCACGCCGGAAACCAGTTCCTCGTCCGGCGCCACGCCCGGCTCCAGATGGAGCGCTTTCAGGCGCAGCGTGCCCGTCTTGCGCTCCAGCTTGGGGTCGAAACGGCCCACCAGACGGTCGTGGTGCAGGATCGGCAGGCAGAAGTAGCCCCAGATGCGCTTCGGTGCGGGGGTGTAGGCCTCGAGCCGCTGGCGGAACCCCCAGATCATTTCGTCGCGCCCGGTGGTCCAGAACAGGCTGTCGAACGGGCTAAGGAACGTGGTACGCACCGGGCGGATGGCGCCGTCGAGCGCCTGCTCGACCAGCGGCAGCGTATCGCGGTGCACCAGCATCGGCACGGCGCCGTCGAGCGTCTCGGCCTGCACCTCGATCAGAACCCCCTCGGCCACCAGGTCGCACAGCACGGGCGTGGATTCGCCGCGCTTGAGGTAGGCGTAGGCGGCGAGCTGCCCGCCGGTGGCGATCCCCGCGGCGCGCGCAGCCTGCTCCAGCCGGAAGGAAACCATCTCTTCGTGCGTCACCGGAGCCGTATCCACCCATTCCGGCAGGACTCGCTCGCGCAGCTCATAGACACGCTGGAAGCCCGGGCGGTCCGCAATCATGACTACGCCGGTGTCGAAAAGAAATTCGAGCGCGGCTTTGGTCGGTTTCCAATCCCACCACGGCCCGCGCTTTGGCCCGTCATAGGCGAAATCACTCGCGCGCAGACCGCCCTCGGCCTGGATGCGCGCGCTGACGTGTTCGATCACCTGCCGGTTCTCGGGCCGGTGGCTCCAGTCGCCCCAGCCGTGCCCGTTCGCGTAGCGCGCCATGACGGGCAGGCTGTAGCGGTAGTGCCTGAGCGGGATGATCGAAGCGGCGTGTTGCCAGTACTCGAACAGACGGCGATTCGCCGGGTCATAGATCAGGCCGTCGAAATCGGCGGGGTCGTAGCGCCCCAGGCGGCTCCACAGCACCAGGTACTGGCTGCGGTGAACCATCTGGAGCGTGTCGATCTGAACGCAGCCAAGCTGCTCGACCGTGTCGTAAATCGCGTCGGGATCTGCGGGCTGGTGGGTGGTCAGCGGTGTGGTCAGCCGCTGCGCCTCGAGGGCGAGCGCGCGGACGGCCGCCAGCGCGAGCGGGTGCGATGCATCCAGACTCATGGCAGGCTCCTTGACGCGAATCCATCCATGGCGAAGATCCCCATAATAGCACGCTTGTTCTGAGCCGTCAACGCAGGGACCGCTGCGGGTAGCCCGATCGGCGCAGGTTCGCTATGATCGGCGGCGAACTCACATCGATGCGATCGATCGGAAGCAAGCTTATGAATACCCGTCCTGCGTGGGGCATGCTGTTTTTCGGCGCCGTGATCGTCGGCGCACTGATCCTCTCGCCGCTATGGTTGCCGGAACTGGCGCCGTACATCGAGGAACCGGTGGACGAGGCGCCCTTCCCCGACGCGTTCTACAGCCTGTCGAGCGAGGCGCAGGAAATCTACACCAGCATGTACGAGCGCGACCGGCAGATGGCGATCGATTTCGTCGCGGCGCGGCTGCAAACCCCCGAGCCGCTCGACGAGCCGAACTTGCCGCTGATCGACCCGGATCCGGGCGGCGTGACCTTGCTGCTGACCGGCAATTTCGTCACGCTTGATCCGGTACGCGGCGCGCTGG
>DYEN01000384.1 GCA_020725705.1 Anaerolinea sp. | reverse complement strand
GTCAAGGCGTATCCTGCGCTGGCCGGATTCGCCCCGCTGCGCGCCGATCTGTTGGCAGATGTCGATATCCTTGTCGTACGCGAGTTGACGAGCGGGATCTATTTTGGGCCGCGACAGGAACAGGGCGATGGTGACTCCGCCTGGGACACGATGCTCTACACCGTTGAGCAGGTCCGGCGGGTGGCGCATGTGGCGTTTCGCGCGGCGCGAGAGCGGCGCGGGAAGGTCGCGTCGGTGGACAAGGCTAATGTGTTGGCATCGATGCGGCTGTGGCGTCGGACGGTGACCGACGTTGGGCGCGACTACCCGGATGTCGCGCTGGAGCACGTGCTGGTCGACGCCGCAGCGATGCATCTGCTGCGCAACCCGGCCCGCTTCGACGTCGTGCTGGCTGGGAATATGTTTGGTGATATTCTCAGCGACGAGATATCCGTGCTGGCCGGGTCGTTGGGGATGCTGCCCTCGGCCTCGCTCGGCAGCGGGACATTCGGCGTCTACGAGCCGATTCACGGCTCGGCGCCTGATATCGCGGGGCAGGGCGTCGCCAACCCCATCGGGACAATCCTCAGCGCGGCGCTGCTGCTGCGCCACAGCCTGGGGCTGGATGCCGAAGCGCGCGCCGTTGAGCGGGCGGTCGAGGCGGCACTGGACACCGGCGCGCGCACGGCGGATCTGGCGCCCGACCGCGGCTCCGCGCTGAGCACGGCGGCCTTTACCGATGTTGTGCTCAGCCATCTGGAGCGGGTTCCACTGCGCGGCTGACCGTACCTTCAGCACATGCTGACTGAGCGCCGGGCCAGCACCTGTCCGGCGCTTTGTGTGCCGCAGAAGTGTGAAGACGGGCCGGCGTTGGGTATAATCGCAGAAAATCAAGACACTTTGAAGGAATTCCCGCCCGGTAAGCGACGGTAGTGGCGCCATCATGACTCTCACCGACCAGCTCAACCGCCCGCTCCACGATCTGCGCATCTCGGTCACCGACCGCTGCAACTTTCGCTGCACCTATTGCATGCCTGCGACCATCTTCGGCGAGGGCTATCGCTTCCTGCCGAAATCGGAAGTGCTGAGCTTTGAGGAAATCACGCGGCTGGTGCGTATCCTGGTGCCGCTGGGCGTGCGCAAAGTGCGGCTGACGGGCGGTGAGCCGCTGGTGCGCAAGGATATTGAGAGGCTGGTAGGGCAGATCGCTGCTGTGCCGGGCGTGGAAGATATCGCGCTGACCACCAACGGCTACTTTCTGCCGCAGAAGGCGCAAGCGCTGAAAGACGCCGGGCTGCGGCGCATCACGATCAGCCTGGACAGCCTGGACAACGCCGTGTTCCGGGCGCTCAACGGGGACCGGGCGGATGTGAGCGATGTGCTGGCCGGGATCGAAGCCGCCGAGCGCGCCGGGTTCGCCCCGATCAAGATCAACGCCGTGATCAAGCGCGGGGTGAACGAGGGATCGGTGGTCGACCTGGCGCGGTTCTGCCGCGAGCGCGGCTATATCGCGCGCTTCATCGAGTATATGGACGTGGGCAACGTCAACGGCTGGCGGATGGATGATGTCGTCTCGGCGGATGAGATTGTCGCGCTGATCGACGCTGAGCTGCCGCTCGAACCCGTGCCGCCAAACTACTTTGGCGAAGTGGCGCAGCGTTACCGCTACCGTGACGGCGGCGGCGAGGTCGGCGTGATCGCCTCGGTGACGCGGCCATTCTGCGGGGCCTGCACCCGGCTGCGCCTGTCGCCGGAGGGGCGTATCTATACCTGCCTGTTTGCCACGCACGGCGTCGATCTGCGTGGGCCGCTGCGTGCCGGCGCTCCTGACGATGAGATCGCCGCAATCGTGCGGCAGGGGTGGCAGCGCCGCGCAGACCGCTATTCGGAGCTGCGCGCTGCGCAGACCGCCCCGCGCGAGCCGAAGGTCGAGATGTACTATATCGGGGGCTAGGGCGGATCGGCTGGCGAGGAAGTGTGAACGCAATGCGAGTGACGGTAGTGTACTACGGCGGGCTGAAGCAAGATGTCGGCGTGCGCAGCGAGACTCTGGAGCTGCCGGATGGCGCGCTGAGGGTCAGGGACCTGAGCGAAGTGCTGCGCGAGCGGCATCCCGCGCTGGCCGGGCGGCTGCACACCGTCGCCTACGCGGTCAACGACACGCTGGTTGATGCGGACTATGTGCTGCAGGATGGCGACGAAGCCGGCCTGCTGCCCCCGGTCAGCGGAGGGTAGCTGTGGGACGCTGGATCACAAGCGAGCCGCTGGCCCTGGAGCCGCTTCTGCGCGAGCTGGACGACCCTGCCAGCGGGGCAGTGGTGGTTTTCCTGGGCACGGTGCGCAACGAAAACGAAGGGCGTTCGGTCCGTGCCATCACCTACGAGGCACATGAGCGTCTGGCCGAGCAGGTGTTGAGCGCGATCGAACGCGAGACCGTCGAGCGATTTGGCGTGCGCGGCTGCCGGATCCAGCACCGGACGGGTTTGCTTCAGCTTGGCGAAGCAAGCGTCGCGATTGCGGTGAGCGCCGGGCACAGGGACGAAGCCTACGCCGCGTCGCGCTACGCCATCGACGAGGTCAAGCGTCGAGCGCCGATCTGGAAGGAAGAGCACTATGTCACGGGCGAGAGCCGCTACCTGGACGGCGTTCCGCTTACACACACGGCAGAGGACTAAAGTGCGATGAAGGACGTGACGGAGAAATCGCCCACGCTGCGGACGGCTATCGCCGAGACCCTGATCACCATGCCCGCCGAGGTGCAGACCATGCTGCGCGAGCGCGCGCTGGAGAAAGGCGACGCGCTGGAGATCGCCCGCGCGGCAGGGATTCTGGCCGCCAAGAAGACGTGGGATCTGATCCCGTTCTGCCATCCGCTGCCACTGACCCACGTCGCCATCACGTACTTTTTCGAAGCGGAAGGCG
>DYEN01000383.1 GCA_020725705.1 Anaerolinea sp. | reverse complement strand
TGGCGGCGGTGTGAAGGTGATCGCCGGAGTGGGCTGCGGCGTCACCGTGCCTTCCTGCGTTGGCAGCCCCGAACCCGGCGTCGGCGAGGGGAGCGGTGTCGCCGTCTGCGGCGGGACTTCCCCCAGCCGGTACAGACCGGCATCGTCCAGGTAAATGTTGGTGGTTCCCACGAAGTTCTCCGGCGCGCTGCGGACAAAGACGGTCACGGCCGGGCCGGCGGCGGTGGCGACGATCGACAGCTCGCGATATTGATCGTAGAACTCGACCTGCTCGGACCAAACCACGTTCGGGCTGGCCGCATCGATCCCGCCGGTGGGATCGATCCCGACGCTGACCTTCACGTTGTTTGGGTCTTCGCTGACATCGGGGTTGTCGAAGGGGGCCGATGACCAGACCCACACCCATACGCTGAAGCGCAGTTCGGTGCCGGCGGGGACCTGCACGCGCTGATAGACGCCGGCGGTATGTGTTGCGTAGAAGGTGTTATATTCCTGCGCGGCAGTGCCCGAACGCACGCGGTTCGGTGGGGCGGGGCGGTATTCGGGCCGCGCATTGATCGAGCTGGACGTGCCGCCGGTCCGGTACCACGGTTCCCAGCCGGTCGCAACCTGGAGCGTCGCGTCGTTGTTCCGCGCGACAAACGGCGGCTCGAAGCCCGGGTTCTGCAGCAGGTTGCCGCCTGGCTGAGCCTGAGCGGTCGGTGCCGGGCTGTAGACACCCAGTGCGATAAGCGCGATCAGCAGCCCACCTAGCAGCCGGCGGACCTGGAATAGATGCCGATTTCGCATGAGGCCCCCTTCATTTTCTGCACAAAATCATTAACCATGCAGCCAGCCTGCCGGATGGCCTTTAGTGTAGCATAATTCACCGTTCTGCGAGGCACGCGCGCAGGGTACCTGCCGAGCGCGAGAATCAGACTGTTATGCGCCTTTCGCCCCTCACCCGGCGAAGGCTTATGGACTTGACGGGAAACGCCGGCGATGAGTCCGGCGGTGCAGCTTGCTGCGCCGGTACCAAACGCGAGGTGGTTGGGCGGCGGTCCGGGCTTGTCCGGCCCCTGCACATGGCACCCGGTTTCCCCGTGATCCGGCCTGCTAAATTCATCACAACCTTTAGGCACGCAGCACGGCGGCGATCGCGGCGATGTGGGCAGGCGTGCTGCCGCAGCAGGCGCCGATGATCTGCGCGCCCTGGTCGCGCACGTGGGCGGCGTACCGGGCCATTACCTCGGGCGTGGCGTCGTACACGGCGCGTCCGCCCTCGATGCGGGGCAGTCCCGCGTTGGCCTTGGCGACGAGCGGGATGGTGGCATCTGCCGCGCGCATCTTCTCGATCACGCCTTCGATCTCCGCCGGGCCGTTGCCGCAGTTGGCGCCCAGCGCGATCACGCCATGTCCGCGCAGGGTCGTGATCGCTTTCTCCGGCGAGACGCCCATCATTGTCCGTCCGTTCGAGTCGAAGGTCATGGTGGTGACGATCGGCGTGTCCGGCGCGGCCCGGCGCGCGCCCTCGACCGCGGCGCGCACCTCTTCGAGGTCGGCCATCGTCTCGATCCACAGCACATCCACCCCGCCTTCGACCAGCGCGCGGGCCTGCTCTTCGAAGGCTGCGGCGGCATCATCGAAGCTCAGATCGCCGTATGGCTCCAGCATCTCGCCGGTGGGGCCCATCGAGCCGCCGACGACCACCGGCTGGGGCACGGCGTCGGCCTCGGCGCGGGCCAGCGCGGCTGCTGCGCGATTCAGTTCGGCGACCCGCTCGGCCAGGCCGCTGCGCCTCAGGCGGTAGCGCGTGCCGCCAAAGCTGTTGGTCAGGATGATCTGTGCCCCGGCGGCGATATAGTCGTGGTGAATCTGGCGGATGCGCTCAGGATGCTCGACGTTCCACCGCTCCGGAGACTCGCCCTGAGGCAGACCAAGCGCGATCAGCATCGTGCCCATCCCGCCGTCGGCCACAACCGGGCGCCCGGTGTCGAGCAGCGCTTGGAGAGTGCTTTTCATCGTGTTTCGCATCCTTTGTGGCTGTACGATCCGGCCTTCATTGTACAGCGAACCGGGTCGAATACGATAGTTCGGGCGCCTGCCGCGCCGCACCCGGCAGCAAACAAGGGCCAGGCGGCCCTTGTTGTCATGTCCGGTGATGACTACCCGCATCGGCGGGCGCCGGCTAGGTGCCTTCGACCTCGACCCCGGCTGCTTGCAGCACGCGGCTGACGCTCGCCAGCAACTCCGACGGCCCAAACGGCTTGGTGATGTAGTCGTCAACCTTGGCGATGTGCAGGCCCAGGACTTTATCAATGCTCTGCGCCTTGGCCGTAACCACAATCACCGGGATCGACTTCAACTCATCGTTGGCCTTCATTTGCTGGTACACTTCCCAGCCGTCCATGTCGGGCATCATCAGATCGAGCAGCACGACATCCGGTCGGATGGATGCGACCAGCGCCAGCCCGTCGCGGCCACCCAGCGCGCCATACACTTCATACCCGCGGCGGGACAAAATCAGTTTGACCAGATCGATCATCTCAGGCTCGTCTTCGATGCAAACCACTTTGATCGTTGGAGAATCGCCCATGACGCTGTTGAGCCTCCTACGGTGGATTAGCCGAGCAGCACTGCCGCCAACCGGCGATAAAAACTACGCCGTGAAAAAACACTAAATCCGCTCACAACTCTCAGTCTACCACAGGCCGCGATCGGATGTCTATACTCCCGAAAGGCTGCTGCACAACCGCCCGGAGCGGCGCGCCCGCTGCCGCGAACCGACGCATATCGGGCGCACCGGACAGGCGCCAAGTACGGTATAATGTGCGCAGCGCAGGTGCGGCGGCGGTGCAGTTGCCGGATGTGGTGTGCGGCGGTGCTGCGCGGCCCGGCCCTGCTGGACTCAGGAGTAGTGGTGCATGTCCTCAACACATCGCAATGTACGCCGGGAAAGCGCGCGTCAGGGTGAAGAATTCATCGCGCTGGTGCATCGCAAGATGGACCGGCTGGTACAGGAATTTGCGAACGGCGAGATTAACCGGACGCAGTTTCACAGGCTCTATGCGCGCTATCAGCGCCAGATCGCGGCGGTGGCGCAACTTCTGGCCGAATCCGATCCGGCGCTGTGGCCCACAGCCGTCGCGGACGGCGAAGACACTCAGCATTTGAAGACGCGCCTGGCGGCCAAAGCCCTGGGGATGGCAGTCTACGAGGCCGGGGCCGGCCAGCCGCTGCATGTCTTCGGCGAGTTTGACGTTGCACCGGAGCAGATCAACCCCATGCTGGCCAGCTACCGGCTGGCAGCGGGCGAGATGTTCCGCGCCGGGATGCGCCGCGCCGAGCTGGACGACGGGCGCTGGTTGTGTTTTGTGCCGGGGGCACAGACGACGCTGGTTGCGCTGTTCTCGCTGGAGCCGTCCGAGAGCCAGCTGGCCACCCTCGACCGCCTGCATAAAGACTTTGAAGAGGCCAACCGTCACGCGCTGAGCCAGCCTCAGCCCGATCCGGCGGCCCTGGCGTACCCGTTTTATTCTTTTGTTCAGCGGCCCGGTCCCGCGCCAGAGCAGAGCTAACGCGCCGGCTCCGGCGGGGGAACAACGCGGGCCGGCTGCCGTTCGGTGGTCGGATCGAGATGTCATTCGTATGAAACAAACCATCCGGATCGGGGAGCGCTACACCATGCTGCTCCTGGCGATCGGGCTGCTGGTGGGGTTGTACCTCAGCAGCCTATACAGCTTCTTGCTGTTTCATAGCATCGCCGAGGGCTTCAGCGCGGTTGTCGGGTTCAGCATCTTCCTGTTCGCGTGGAACGCGCGCCATTTCTTCAAAACCGATTACTTCCTGTTTCTTGGTATCGCTTATCTGTGGGTTGCCGCGCTCGATCTGGTGCACACCATCGCCTACAAGGGCATGGGCGTGTTTCCCGAATACGACGCGCGCCTGGCGACCAACCTCTGGCTTGAGGCGCGCTTTGTGCAGAGCGTGTCGCTGCTGGTCAGTCCGCTGTTTTTGCGCCGGCGCATCCGGGCCGGGCCGATGATGGCCGCCTATGGCGTTGTCACCGGGCTGTTCATCGCGTTTGCCTTCAGCGGGGCGTTCCCGGCCACCATTATCGAGGGCGAGGGGCTGACTGCTTTCAAGACGGCCAGCGAGTACGCCATCATGTCGATTCTGCTCGGCGCGGCCTGGGTACATTTCCGCCACCGCCAGGTTTTCGACCCGGGCATCTTCAACCTGCTCATCGCCTCGATCCTGCTGACCGTTGTCTCCGAGCTGATGTTCACGATCTACGTGAACGTGTACGATGCGTTCAACCTGATCGGGCATTTTTTGAAGATCGTGGCGTTTTATCTGATTTACCGTGCCGTGCTGCAAACCGGCCTCGAAAAGCCGTTTAACCTGCTCTTTCATGACCTGGAGCGGGCGCAGGAACGCTATCGCGCCTATTTCAACAACTCTTTAAACGGACTGGCGCTCTTTCAGGTGGAGGGAGACGGCAGCCGTGCGGAAGATTATGTCTTCTCCGATGGCAACGCGGCCCTGGCGCACATGACCGGGATCGATGTGGGGGTCTACAGAGGCAAGCCTCTGTCCGATCTGCCCCCTGTCCTCGACCGGGAAGCCCTGCTGGCGCTGTTCCAGATGGTCCGCCGCCAAGGCCGGCCACAGCGCACCGAGCAGTGCTCGCCGCTGCGCCCCCAATACCTGGGCGTGAGCGTCTTCTTGCCCGGCCCGCACCAGGTGGCGATGGTGGTGGAAGACATCACTGAACGGAAGCAATCCGAAAGCGTGTTGCAGGAAAGCGAGCAGCGCTTGCGGACTGTGCTGGAGAACATGCCTGTGCTGCTGTTTGCCACCGACGAGGCCGGGCGTATCATCGCCTGGAACCGCGAATGCGAGCGCGTCACCGGCTACAGCGAGGTCGAGATCACCGGCAACCACCACGCGCTCGAAATCCTGATCGCAGACCCGGACAGCCGGCGGCGCTTCACGGACGGCGGCAGCGCGCGCGGGCCGTACCGGGGGTGGGAAACGGCGCTGGCCTGCAAGGATGGCACAATTCGCTGCATCGCCTGGTCAAGCGTCGCCAGCGAGTTCCCGGTCCCCGGCTGGGCCGACTGGGTGGTTGGCATCGACATCACCGAGCGCAAGACGATCGAGATGCTGGAACGCGAGCAGCGCCAGCTTGCCGAGGCTCTGCGCGATGTGGCAAACGCGCTCAACAGCGCGCTGAGCCTGTCCGAAGTGCTGGATCGTCTGCTGGTGAATCTGAAGCAAGTGATCCCGCACGACATGGCCGAGATTCTGCTGGTCGAGCCGCAGACCGGCGAGGCGCGCGTGGTCGGCAGCCGCAGCGCGGACGCTCAGATTCAGGCTGAGCTGGCGCATCTGTCGCTGAAGATCGAGACGACGCGCCATCTGCACACCATGATGGTGACGCGCCAGCCCTTGATTGTGGATGACATCCAGACCGAAACGCACTTCCGCCTGAGCCACGACCCTTACTGGCGGGCGTATCTCGGCGCGCCGATTCAGTACGAAGGCCAGGTGATCGGCTTTATCGGGCTGGGAAGCTGGCAGCCGGACTTCTTCACCGAGACGCACGCGGACCGCCTGGAAGCGTTTGCCGGGCAGGCCGCGATCGCGATCCACAACGCGCATGTGCTGGAGCGCGAGCGGGTGCTGGTCGCCACGCAGGAGCGCGAGCG
Organism: Anaerolinea sp.; assembly: GCA_020725705.1. Taxonomy (GTDB): domain Bacteria; phylum Chloroflexota; class Anaerolineae; order Aggregatilineales; family Aggregatilineaceae; genus DYGX01. Next base: position 5,421 of record DYEN01000383.1, on the reverse strand, counting down.
TCTGGCGCGCGACCTGCACGACGCCGTCAGTCAGACGCTCTTTTCCGCGAGCGTAATCGCCGAGGCGTTGCCGCGCCAATGGCAGCGCAACCCCGAAAAGGCGCTCGCGCAGCTTGCCGAGCTACATCACCTGACGCGCGGTGCGATGGCCGAAATGCGCGTGCTCTTGCTCGAACTGCGCCCGACCTCGCTGCTGGAAGTCGAGCTGCCGACCCTGCTGCGCCAGCTTGCCGAAGCGATCCGCAGCCGTAAGCGGATGGCGATCAGCGTGGACGTTGAGGGCGAGTTCAATCTCAAGCCGGATATCAAGCTGGCGCTCTACCGCATCACGCAGGAAGCGCTCAACAACATTGCCAAACACGCCGAAGCGTCTCAGGCTTCGATCCGGCTGGTGAGCGATGCGAGCGGGATCACGCTCACGATTGAAGACAACGGCGCGGGGTTTGATCCCGACCGCGTCCAGGCTACGAGCCTGGGGCTGGAGATCATGCGCGAGCGTTCCGAGGAGATCGGCGCGACGCTGACGATTGAGTCGCGCCAGGGCAGCGGCACCCGTCTCCGGGTGTTCCGGCCTGCCTCGGCTCGTTGACCCCTCATCCCCCGGCCCCTTGTCCCTGGCGCACGGGGAGAAGGGGAACGTGTGGCGTCTCAAAGCCCCTCTCCCCGCGGCGCAGCCGCAAGAGGGAGAGGGGGTTGGGGGTGAGGGGAATTAATCATCGTAGGTGCAGCGGTAGACTGTGACCTCGCCGGCCTGATGTTCCACCGCGCAATGGGCGCTGACGAACTCGAACAGCGGAGTCAGATCGGTGGTGTCGGTGCGGCCGTCCTCGGCCTGCCACAGCGCGCGCGTTTGCGGATCGAGCGGCGGGATGCGGTTCCCATCCTCGACGGTGGTATCCACAATCAGCGCAGGCCGGTTGGTTTCCAGATCGCGCACCAGTTCCGCGATTAGCTCTGGGGCCGTGTCGTCCGGGACGATGACCGGATAGCCGTAGTGATACTGCGTCGGGCTGTGCCGCTGAGCCTCGAAGTTAATATCGCTCGACGCGCCCCAGACGAACACCGTCTCGTCCGGCCGGGTGTGCTGCTCGACATAGCGCACGATCGGGTGTTCCTGCACCGGGCCGAACAGGCTGCCGGTGCGTGTCAGGGCCATTTCTACCAGCACGCCCGCTCCGAAGACGATCAGATTGAGCGCGATCACGCTCAGCGCCAGCAGGCGGCGCCGACGCAGGCGCAGCGGCGCGCGCGGCGCATCGACCAGCCGGTGCAACCCGATCGCGGAGATGACGGCCAGGGCGGGGACGAGCGTGACATAGTAATGGGCATAGGCGCGGTTGGTCACGTTGACGAGCGTCAGATCGGCCAGCACAGTGAGCACCGCCCAGCCGCCAAGCGCCACGCGATCGCGCGGGAGCGTGCCGAAGGCCCGGCCCCACCGCTGCGAGACAATCGCCAGCACGCCCGGCACAGCCAGCCCGGAGAGCAGCAGCAAGATCACCGGCGCGACGCTGCGGGTTAGCGTGCGAAACACCGTGTCCGCCACGGAAATCGAGCGCGCGCTCACCCAGCGGTGGAAGGCCATCGGCGAGACCATGGACGCCTCGATGGTCTCGATCAAGATGCCGTTGGCGGCCAGGTAGAGCGCCATCAGGCCCAGGCCCGTCACCCCCCCGGCGACGATCGCCCCCAGCCACTTCCAGCGCTGCGGCGCGCGCACGACGGGATGGCCGACCAGCACCAACGCGGGGATGAATGCCAGTGTCCCGCCGATGGTCGTCTGCTTGAGCAGGAACGCCAGGCTGGCGCTCAGGCCGATCAGAAACGCCCATCCGGCGCGGGGCCGCCGCAGAAAACGATAGCCCGCCAGGAAAACCAGCACCTGCGGCAGCAGGGCGTAGCTCTCCGTGAAATTGACGTCGTGCAGCATAATCGGGTGGCGCGCCAGGAGCACAAACAGATACGTGGCCGCGGGCGCCAGCCAGCGCGGAAAGCGCGCTAGCGTCATCAGCGCGTAGAACAAGATAGCGGTTACGCTCACGAAGATCACATCGATCGTCCAGATCGCCCACGAGTCCGTGCCGAAGAGGTGAAAAGCCAGCACGTTGATCAGGTACACGCCCGGCAGCTTGTTATCCCAGGCGTCCTCGTAGAGCGTGCCGCCCTCAAACACGACTTCGGCGGTGTACGACTGGATGCCGTTGTCGCGCCCGATCGGGCGCAGCGAGGGCGCCAGCGGCAGCGATGCCGCAATGACCAGGCTGACGAAACTCAGGATCAGCGCGGCCTCGCGCCAGCGCGCGCCGGTATGCAAGCGTTCGGATGTCTTCTGGCGAGCGAGAGACGGGAAATTCATCGGCGATCTTTGTCCCCACGGTTAGCAGGCTGCGGCCCGCAGCGCGATTTGATTCTCGTCTGCACCCGCGATTTGTCAAGGTGCGGCAGGCCGGTTTGGCCGAATTTGCGCCAACCTGCCCACGCCAAAATGCGCCAGGTGGCCCATAACACGGCGTGCGCTTGCGCCTAAGATAGATTAGCAGATTGTGTTGTAGCGGAAACACGTGGACCGCGTTGGTTGGTGGAAGCATGTAAGCAGTTCGACCCGTACTGGAATTGACGCTGTGGCTCGCTGCTGTGGGCCGCGCGTGCGCTGTTCATGGCGGGCCACAGCGTCCCGTCTCGGCCTGCGGCCAGCCCGCCGCACGGGGACGGATCGACGGAGACACATCCATCCACTGGTTGAGGCACACAAGGAGATATCTCGATGATAGTTGACGAAAGCGCCAACAACACGACGTTGCATGAGGCCGGCGTGGCTCACCCGCGTGAGGAAGGCCCCACCACGCGGATCAACATGGGCAAGGGCGAGCGGATCGTCTCGATTCTGGGCGGCGCGGCGCTGGCGCTGGCTGCCGTGGCGAAGCGGGGCCGGGTTGGCTTGGGTCTGGCGGTGGCGGCGGGCAGCTTGCTCGTGCGCGGCGTAACCGGGTCGTCGCGGCTGATGCGCCTGCTGGGCAAGAACCGGGCGCTGGTCAGCCCGACCGGTGCTGCGGCGGTGCCGCACGAACAGGGCATCCGCGTTGAAGATAGCATCCTGATCGAGCGCAGCGCGGGCGAGCTGTACCATTTCTGGCGCAACTTCACCAACCTGCCGCAGTTCATGCCCCACATTAAATCGGTCGAAGTCTACGAAGGCAACCGCTCGCATTGGACGGTCGAGGGACCGGCGGGCACTACCGTGCAGTGGGACGCCGAGGTGATCAACGACCAGCCCAACGAACTGATCGCCTGGCGCACGGTGGAAGGTTCGGTCGTCGATCACGCGGGGACGGTGCGCTTCCGCCCCACGCCTGACGGCAACGCGACGGTGGTCGAGGTGGTCTTCGAGTATGCGCCCGCGGGGGGCGCGATGGGCGCGGCGGTGGCGCGGTTGTTCGGGCGCGCGCCGGAAAAACAGGTCCGCGAGTCCCTGGAGCGCCTCAAAGAGGTTTTCAGCGGCGGCGCAAGCCCGACGGACGTCCTGGGCACCGACCGTGTCGAGCAGGCGTCCGAAGAGTCCTTCCCGGCCAGCGACCCGCCCGCGTACTACTAGTCGTCTGGCGCGGCACCCGGCGTGGTGCGCACTCCCTGCCCCGGTGCCGCTCGCTGCGCCCGGCGTGACGCGCTTGACGAACCCCGCCGGCTCTGTGCTGGCGGGGTTTTTCATCATCGTCGGTCTATCGCGCCGGTGGGGGTTGGCAAGCGGCGTGATAGTGACGCGCCCCCGGAGCAACCGGTCTCCGGGGGCGCGTATGTTTGCTGGATGGGCGCCGTGCTCAGCGCTGGGCTACCGTGCCGTTGTGCGCGCCGTTTTTGACGTGGTGCGCGTGCCGGAGCGCGTCGCGGTGGATCTGGTAGGGGACGCTGGTGACGACGACGTTATCCATCCGGCTCAGCGCCAGGTTGAAGATCACCGCCGTGTTCTGATGCAGGATCTGCTCCCAGTAGGTGTCCATCGCCAGGTGCCCCATGATGACGTGCACGAAGCCGCCCGGCTGCTGTTCCTGGATCTGCTCGATATACTGCCGGATCGGCTCGGCCAGCAGGCGATAGGGCGAGGGCAGGATCACCAGCTCACCTTCGCCGATGCGCTTGCGCCACTTCTCGCGCACGGTCTCGATTTTGTCCGGGTTGGTCGCCACATGGACGGCGTGCCAGGGGTGATCGAGCGACTTGGCGAAATTGACCAGGCGCACCGTCTCGGCGTGGACGTCGTCCACCAGGATGATGGTCTGGATCGGGCGCTTCTCGATGTCCACCGGGACACCCTGCAGGCTCAGCGCGCGCGCTACGTCGCGGTAATGGTCGTGGATGCGGGAGAAAATGTAGACCAGCGACGGGATCAACACGACGACAACCCAGGCCCCGCTGGTGAACTTGGTCACCGCGAAGACCATCGCCACAATACCGGTGCAGATGGCCCCAAAGCCGCTGATGAACATCTTGGTACGCCAGTGAGCGTCGTAGTGCAGCACCGTGTCGTGCCCCTGCACCGATTCGCCGGGCTTGAGCTTCCCGATGCGGCGCATATGCACCACCATCCCGGTCTGCGAGATGGTAAAACTCAGGAACACGCCGATGGCATAGAGCGGGATCAGCGCCGTGGTGCGCGCGTTCATCACGATCACCAGCAGCGACGCGAACGCCGCCAGCCCGACGATCCCCCACGAGAAGACGAGACGGCCCCCACGATAGGTGAGCTGGCGCGGCAGGAAGCCGTCGCTGGCGGCCAGCGCGGCCAGGCGCGGGAAGTCCGCGTAGCTGGTGTTGGCGGCCATCAGCAGGATCAGCGCCGTCCCGGCCAGGACTGCCAGGTAGAGCGGGCTGCCCTCTCCGTAGACGGTGCGCCCGATCTGCGAGATGACCGTTTCGGTCTCGCTGGGCAGCGCTCCGATCTGGTGTGCCATGAAGGTGATGCCCAGGAACATGATCACCAGCAAGGTGCTCATCCACACCAATGTCACCGCGGCGTTGTGGCTGCGCGGCTCTTTAAAGGCCGTGATGCCGTTCGAGATCGCCTCGATCCCGGTCAGCGCCGCCGATCCACTGGAGAATGCGCGCAGGATCAGGAAGAGTGTGACGGTCTGCGTACCCGAGTGCACGGCTTCGACGTTAACGACCGTTGGCAGGTCACCCAAGAGGTAGCGCACAAACCCGACCGCCAGCGTGAGAAGCATTGTCCCGACGAAGAAGTAGGTTGGGACGGCGAAGATCCGGCCGCTCTCGCGCACCCCGCGCAGGTTCACGATCGTGATAATGGCGATCACCAGGATCGCCAGCTCGACGCGATACGGCAGCAGCTCGGGGAAGCCGGATACGATCTGCGCCACGCCGGACGAAACGCTCACCGCGACCGTCAGGATGTAGTCGGTCAGCAGCGAC
>DYEN01000382.1 GCA_020725705.1 Anaerolinea sp. | reverse complement strand
GGTGGCGCGGCCTTTTTCCATGGCGATAGCGACCAGATGCACAACCGCGCTGACCCCGTCGAGCGCCGGGCGCAGCGTCTCGGGGCGCGTCACGTCGCCCTGCACCAGCTCAATCCGGTCCCGGATGGCTGCCAGCCGGGCGTCTGCCTTGTCCGGATTGCGCACCAGCGCACGCACCGGCTGGCCGCGCTCGACCAGCCGCCGCACCAGGTTGCTGCCGATGTAGCCTGAAGCGCCTGTGACCAGGATCATGCCATGTCCTTTCGCTGCGGGTGGATCGGGCTGCTGACTACTGCGATTCTACACAAAACCGGGCCAGGAGACCGTTTCCTGCCCGGTTTTTCACCAAACCTTGAGCTGTGCTGCTGGTTCAGACGCGCGCGCGGCGCCCCGTGAGCAGCGAAAGGACGAGGAGAACCAGGAAGACGACAAAAACGATTTTGGCGATCGTCGCGGCCACATTAGCCAGCACCGCAAAGCCAAGTATGGCCGCCACTACCGCGACGATCAGAAAGAACAGCGCCCAACCGAGCATATCGCACCTCTCCTTTAAGCATGTTTTAAAGTAGTGGATGAAAGATGCTTCGTGCGCGGCAGCGCCGCACACCCGGTATAAGGCCTCAACACTTTATTGTGAATCGTTCCTACAGAAGTTATGGCACATTTCCACCCGAACCGCAAGCCTCCAGGGGCGGTGCATGCTCGGCCTGCGTCAAAGGCGACGCTGTGGACGGGTAGAGATGGGTTGGCTAGCCCTGTGCCTCGACGCGCACCGTCGCCAGCGGCAGCAGCCCGTTTGCCGCACGGGGATCGGCTGGCGGCAGGCGGTCGGCGGGCGCGTCGACCGGGTAGACGGCGACCGCGACCGTGTATTCGCCCGGCGCGCTGCCCGGCGGGATGATCAGCCCGTGTGGGTCGCTCACGACCTCGCCCGGTTGCCAGTCGGTCGTCAGCGCGCGGTTGTTGTCCGGTTCGGCGTCGTGCTGCGCGGCGAGCGTGCCATCCGGCGCGAGAAGCTGCACCGTGATCTTGTAACGCACGCTCAACGGGGCATCGGCACGCCAGAAGAGCGTCACGCCCAGCGCATCGCCGGGCCGCGCCCGATCCGCGCTTACGCTCAGGCCGGTCAGGGTCATGGCGTCGCCAAAATGCACGTCGAGG
>DYEN01000381.1 GCA_020725705.1 Anaerolinea sp. | reverse complement strand
GCCCGGCACGGCGGGCGCGTGACCGGCAGTGTCAGCCAGAAGACGTCCTATGTCGTGGTGGGCACCGAGCCGGGAAGCAAACTCCAGAAGGCGCAGCAGCTTGGCATCCCGCTGTTGGATGAAGACGGGCTGCTGGCCCTGATCGGAGCACAGCGATGAGCGAGCCGGTCGCCATCGTCCACGAGCGCGGGCAAAAGGCCGTCATTCGCCGACACCCGTGGTTGTTCTCCGGCGCCATTTCAACCGTCGAGGGCGACCCGCAGGACGGCGACATCGTCGCGCTGCGCACGCGGCGGGGTGATTTTCTGGCGCGCGGTTACTGGAACAGCCAGTCGTCTATCCGGCTGCACTTGCTCTCGTGGGACGAAGCTGAGCCGATCGACGACGCCTTCTGGCGAGGCCGCCTGCAGCGTGCGATCGATGCACGCCGGTTTGAGAACGAGCGCAACCGGGCCGGGGTCCCCAACGCATACCGGCTGGTCAACGCCGAGAACGACGGGCTGCCGGGCCTGGTGGTTGACCGGTACGCAGGCTGGCTGGTCATTCAGGCGCTTACGCTGGGCATCGAACGGCGCAAAGCGCTGCTGACCGGTTTGCTGATGGAACTGCTGGAGCCGGAAGGCATCTACGAACGCAGCGACGTGGACGTGCGCGCCAAAGAGGGCCTGCCCCCACAGACAGGGTTACTGGCCGGCAGCGAACCGCCCGAACTGATCGAGATTGATGAGAACGGCCGGCGCTTCCTGGTCGATGTGCGGCACGGCCATAAGACCGGTTTCTACCTCGACCAGCGCGAGAACCGCGCCATCATCGGCGACTGGTTCCGTTGGGAAGACGGGCGGTACGAGCACACGGTACTCAACGCCTTCGCCTACACGGGCGCTTTTGCCGTGTACGCGCTTGGCAGCCTGGCGCAGCGCGTCATCAACGTGGATACGTCCGCCGATGCCCTGCTGCTGGCGAAGCGCAATATCGCGCTCAACGGCTTTGCCGTCAACGACGAGGATTTCATCCAGGGGGATGTCTTCGAAGTTCTGCGCGCCTTCCGCGACACGGGCCAGCAGTTCGACATGATCATCCTCGACCCGCCAAAATTCGCGCAGTCGTCGCGGCAGGTTGAGAGCGCCGCGCGTGGCTACAAGGATATCAACCTGCTGGCATTCCGGCTGGTCAAGCCGGGCGGTGTGCTGGCGACCTTCTCATGTTCAGGTGCGGTCAGTGCAGACCTGTTCCAGAAGATCGTCTTCGGCGCGCTGCTGGATTCAAACCGCGAGGCGCAGATCATCCGCCAGATGTGGCAGGCGCCCGATCACCCCGTCGCATTAACGTTTCCCGAAGGTGCCTATCTCAAAGGGCTGTTGTGCCGGGTGTGGTGAGCGCGCGGCGCCTCTAGGCCCCTTCTCGCTCCCGGCGCAGCACAGCCAAGCGCTGGATTTTGTCGCTCGTTTCGCGCCAGCTAATCCGGCTCAAGCCGAATTTCTCGCGCAGCGCATCCAGATCAACCCCGCGCTCATAGTCCCGGACGCCGCAGGTCCAGCGTAGGGTTTCAAACGAGACGCGCGTCGCCACGCCCGCTGCCTGCGCCACATCGTGCAAGATGTACTCCAGGTTGCGCGCCGTGCAGTCGAAGATCGTGTCCGGCGGGCGATACTGCTCCAGATACTCGTCGAGCACGTCCAGCCATTCCGGGTCCAGCGCGATCTTCCGTTCCTTGTAAATGTTACTGCGGCGCTTGTGCCGGATGAACAGGACCGGCTCGCGCGGGTCTCGGCGGTCGATATGCTCCGGGGTGAGGGCCATGCACTCGCCCTTTTTGATCCCAGTGTCCAGCAACAGGCGCAGGAGCAGATCGGGCCGCGCGTCGGGCTTCTCAGCAACGCGCAACGCGTGCGTCTGCGCCAGAAGCCGCGCGATCTCGGACTCGGTCAGCACCGGTTGCAGCGGTGCCGCGCCCGAGCGTTGAAGCAGGGCAGCCGCCGGGTTGTCGGGCAGTACCTTTTCCTTGAGCAGAAAACCGAAGAAAACCTTGAGCGTCGTCACCCGGCGCGCGTACGATTTGCGGCTGCACGGCACGCCGCGCCCGAACTCGATCCATTCCATGAAGCGCTCTAGCTTGCGCGTGGTGAAGTCGTTGAGAACCGCGTCGCTGCCGAAGAACTCCACCGCCAGGCGCAGATCGGATGAAAACGCGTCGATGGTATGCTGGCTGCGCCCTTCATGCCGCAGATATGCCCGGAACGGCTCGATGGCCTCGGCAAGCGTGCTGTGCCGGGTCAGCGCGTGCTCGGTATCCGATGAAAACAGAGGAAGCTGTCGGCCTGGGAGCGTCATTGAGATTTCCTATGCTAAGACTGAGTTTGTCTCGATCGATTTTTCCATTAAAATCGAATAATAATACTATACCTACTTCTGAAATTCGGACAAAGATAACCCTGGCCGCTAGTTGAGTGAAAAAAGGAGGGCGCGCATCTGCGCACGCAAAATGGTTAGCTACCGCGACAAACCCTGGCTAAAACGCTACGATCCTGAAGTCCCGCATTCCCTTGAGCCCTATCCGTCGCATCCGCTACATCGGTTCCTGAGCGATGCCGCACGGGAACATGGCGACTCCCCGGCCACGCTGACCTCGGCCCGGCTGCCGTTGATTGGCCGCGTTCAGTCAACAGTCGACTACAGGTCGCTGAACGCCGCTGCCGATGCACTGGCCGCCGCCCTGGTCGATATGGGAATCCGCAAGGGTGATCGTGTGGCGATTATCATGCCCAACTGCGTCCAGTTTATCATCGCCTTCTACGCCATTCTCAAGGCGGGCGGGGTGGTCGTTGCCACCAATCCCACCTATCCCCCGCGCCGCCTGCAAGAGCAGTTGGTCGATGCAGGCGCGCGCGCCGTTATCGTACTTAGTCTTTTCTACAACAACGTGAAACAAATTCAGGCTGAAACACCCGTTGAGCACGTGATCGTCACCAACATCAAAGAGTATCTGCCGGGAGTTGCACGCTTCCTGTTCAGCATCGCCAAGGAGAAGAAGGAAGGGCACCGCATCGAGAAGCACGACGGCGATCACTGGCTGCAGGATATCCTCACCCGCTACGCCGGCAAGCAACCCGATGTGACCGTCGAGGGCGACGACCTGGCGATTTTCCAGTACACCGGCGGCACCACCGGCATTCCGAAAGCGGCCATGGTCACACATGCGGCGCTGGTCGCCAACACGCTCCAATGCCAGGCGTGGCTGGCCCGCGCTGGCTATCAGGAGCGCTTCCTGGCCGCCATTCCGCTGTTTCATGTCTTCGGCATGGTGGCCGTGATGAGCTTTGCCGTGGCGACGCATGCCGTGATGATCCTGGTTCCCAACGCGCGCGACATAGACGATGTAGTGGACAACATTCACCACTACCGCCCAACGCTGTTCATGGGCGTCCCGGCCCTGTTCAACGCCATCAACAACCATCCCGGCGTCCAGGCCGGAAAGTACAACCTCTCGTCGATCTACGCCTGCGTCAGCGGATCGGCGCCGCTACCGCCCGCCACCAAGCGGCGCTTTGAGGAGCTATCCGGCGGCGTGATCCTTGAGGGCTTTGGCATGAGCGAGGCGCCCACCGCCTCGCACGCCAACCCGGTACGCGGCGAGAATCGCACCGGCTCGATCGGCCTGCCGTTCCCGGATATGGAGATGAGCATTGTGGACCTGGACGATGGCGTGACAGAGGTGCCGGTCGGCGAGGTCGGCGAGTTGATCATGCGCGGGCCGATGCTGATGCGCGGCTACCACGGGATGCCAACCGAAACTGCCAACGCCCTACGCGAGGGGCCGGACGGCAAGGTATGGCTGTACACCGGCGACATCGCGCGGATGGACGAGGACGGCTACTTCTACATCGTCGACCGCAAGAAGGATATGGCGTTGATCGGCGGTTTCAACGTCTACCCGCGCAATGTGGAAGACGTGCTGATGGAGCATCCGGCGGTGCAAGAAGTGGGCGTGGCGGCAATCCCGCACCCCGATCCGACCAAGGTCGGGCAGGAATCGCTCAAGGCGTGGGTTGTAGTCAAACCCGGACAAAGCGTGACCGCCGAACAACTCGTCGAGTTCGCGCAGCAGAAGCTGGCGCGCTACGAAATCCCATCGCGCTTCGAGTTCGTCGACTCTCTCCCGCGCACGACCGTCGGCAAGATTCTGCGGCGGGAACTGGCGCGGATGGAGATCGAAGCGCGCGAAAAGACCGAGTCGTGACCGGAATGCAACCTGCCGACCCATTCGAGCAGCTCTGGTCCGATGCTCCGCCGCTGCGGGCCGCAGCGTTCGACATCGACGGGACGCTCAGCCGCGGCGCCGACCCCTGGCTGCCGCTACGGCGCTCTCCGGATGTCGCGCGCTGGCGCAAGGCGCGCCTGTACGCTGAAGTGGTGCCCCATATGCTCGTAATGCGCGTCGGCCTCGCCGACCAGGCCGGGTTTCGCGACCGCTGGGTTCGCCACATGGCCGCGCTGATGACCGGCTGGCCATCGGCGCAGGTGCAGGCGCTGTGTCGTCGTATCGTCCACGAGATCCTGATCCCGGATCTGCGCGCCGACGTCGTCGAGATCCTGCGTGCTCATCAGCAGCGCGGCCATCGGGTCGTGCTGGTCTCCACGATGTTCGACGCTATCGTCGGCGAACTGGCAGCAGCACTTGGCGCGGATGCCGGACTGGGGTCCAGCGTGGCGTATGAAGACGGGCGCTGTCTGGGGCGCATCGCCGGGCAGACCTGCGCCGGCGCGCGCAAGGTGACGGCGCTCGGCAGCTATCTGGCCGCGTTGGACCCGCCGGCTACGCTGAGTGAGTGCGCGGCCTACGCCGACAGCCGTTCCGACATCGCGTTTCTGAGCGAGGTGGGCTGGCCGGTGGCCGTCTATCCCGACGCGGAGATGCGCGCTGCTGCCCGTGAGCGCAACTGGCGCATCTACCCGACCACCTGATCGGCACTACTGCTCGCACACACAGGCCCCGCGTGGTGCGGGGCCTGTCATATCTGCCGAAACTGCTTGCAGAACTACGCCGGCGAAGGCGCCGTCCCCAACGGGGCAGGGGGCATATCGCTGTCCGTCTGCTTCTCCGCGTCTCTTGCGCTGGACTCGACCTGCGCCGCCGGCTCGCCGGGCGGCTCACTCGGACCGGCCGGCCGCTCGCCCATCACTTCAAGGAATTCCTCGCGGCCAATGGTCTCCACTTCCATCAGGCGCTCGGCCAGCGCATCGAGCTTATCGCGGTTCTCGCGCAGCACCTCAAGCGCACGCTGATATGCCGTCGAGACGATCTCGTGCACTTCCTGGTCGATAATCTCGGCCACGCTCTCGCTGTAGTCCCGCTGCTCGCCGATCTCGCGTCCCAGGAAGATCAGCTCTTCCTTCTGGCCAAAGACACGCGGCCCAAGCTTGGTGCTCATACCCCAGCGCGTAACCATCGTACGCGCGATGCGCGTCACATTCTCCAGGTCACTCGACGCACCGTTGGTCACGTCGCCAAAGACAAGCTCCTCAGCAGCGCGCCCGCCCAGCGCCGCGGCGATCTGGTCGAAGTAGCGTTTGGACGTGCCGAGCGCGCCGTCGTTTTCCGGCATCACCCACGTCACACCGCCTGCCATCCCCCGCGCCACGATCGTGACTTTGCGAACCGGGTCGGTATGCGGCAGCTTGTGGAAGACGATAGCATGACCGGCCTCATGGTAGGCAATGAGCCGCTTCTCTTCCTCGGTGATGATCCGGCTGCGGCGCTCCGGACCCAGGACCACGCGCTCAAGCGCTTCTTCGAAGTCGCGCATGCTGATGCTCTTCTTGTTCTTGCGCGCCGCGACAATGGCCGCCTCGTTCACCAGATTTTCAATATCGGCGCCCACAAAGCCCGGTGTCGACTTCGCCAGCACGCTCAGATCGACGTCCGACGCCAGCGGTTTCCCGCGGACATGTACCTTCAAGATCGCCTCGCGGCCACGCATATCGGGCCGGTCGAGCACCACGCGGCGGTCGAAGCGGCCAGGGCGTAGCAGGGCCGGGTCGAGGATGTCCGGACGGTTGGTCGCCGCGATGATGATGACGTTGGTGTCGGTATCAAAGCCGTCCATCTCAACCAGAATCTGGTTGAGCGTCTGCTCGCGCTCGTCGTGGCTGCCGCCGAGGCCCGCGCCGCGCTGG
>DYEN01000380.1 GCA_020725705.1 Anaerolinea sp. | reverse complement strand
TGTTTGGCGACCGCCTGATGTACGCACCCGACGAGCTGCCGCTGGCGCTCACCGGCAGCACCGGAACCGATACGCTGCTGCTGAGGAACTTCCGTGGCAGCGAGACGCTCGGCTGGAAGGTGGCATGGTCAGATCGGATGGTGTCTCTGTATGGCGGTGTGTGGCTGGCGGGGCTTGTTTATTGGGCAGTGGCGCGCGTCCGCACCGTGAAGCCACTCTCGATCGGCGTCTTCGCCCTGCTTCTGCTGCCACTGGCAATCGACGGCAGCACGCACATGCTCAGCGACAGCCTGGGCGGGCTAACCGCCGGTTTTCGCTATCACAATGACTGGCTGGCCGCGCTGACCGGAAACAGACTGCCGGATGCGTTTTACAGCGGCGACGCGCTCGGCTCGTTCAACTCGATGATGCGCCTGCTCACCGGCGCGCTGGCGGCGGCGGGAGTCGTGTGGCTGGCATTCCCCATTATCGATCGGTCGGCTCGAACGACGGCCATGCAGATCGATCGGATTGTTGAGCTACGCCGCTCACCCTACCCTCAGCCCAGGGGCGCAAACCCCAGCGGTCGAAACTCGAGGCTGTTGTGAACTTTGCAGACCGGGCCGTGGCGGGAAAGCCTGCGCCACGCGTCGGGGCCGGGCTTGCCCGGCCCGGGCGAAATACGGGGTCAACCGCACGGTGGTTGGGCAGCAGGCGATGCTCGCATCGCCTCTATGAGAACATCCGACACCGCCGCGCGTGATTCTCCCCCACGCAACGGGTCTGAACCGGGGCACAACATCCCCGGTCCAGACTCACCGTATCCGGTGCCGCTGCAGCGCCTGCGAGCGGTCAGCCGGCAGTCTCGTATTCCGCCAGCATCGATTCCATCAACTCAATTTCCGCGGTCTGGTCGTCGATAATCTGCCGGGCCAGAGCCAGCAGTTCCTCATGCACGGCGTAGCGCAAGATGCGTTCGGACATGTGCACCGCGTCATCGTGGTGATCGATCATCGCTTCCAGCCAGGCGGCCTCGTACTCAACCCCTTCGACGCGGTCGAGTCCGGCCATCATGCCCATCATCAGCGGCATATCGGTCATCGGGTTTGTGGTGTGATCACCGTGTCCCATTTCCATCCCCGCACCCGGAGCCAAGCCCATCAGTTCCATAAGCTGCGACATCGGCATCGGCGCGTACTCAATCCCATACCACTCGCGCAGCCAGCCGCGCAGCGTCTCAATCTCCGGCGTCTGGGCGTCGATCACGCCCTGACAGACAGATCGGAATGACTCCGTTTCAACTTTCGCCAGGCAGTCTTCGGCCATATCCAGCGCCATCTGGTGATGGTCGATCATGCCTTCCATATAGCGCACTTCCGCCCGCCCCGCGCGCCCGGTAACCGGACCCTCGGCAGCTACCGGCATCACAACAACCGCGACGGAAACCAACACAGCGAGCGCCACACTCATTCGCTTTAGCATTGCACACAACTCCTTGCATTCCGACTCACCGAACAACGCGGTGATAATAATAGAATTGAGAGGCGGCGGCATGCGCCATTTGGCGTGTTTTTGCCGCGCCTCGCCCAACCGCTACCGCTATCCGCACAACTCAGGCCAGCGCTGTGAAAAGAAGTGATAGATCGCGTACGCTCGCATACGCCATTTGGCGCATGTCACGCCATCTGCTTTCCCGTATAGTTTCGGGTAACCAGGCCGTTTGGGGAGAGAACTCATGAAGCTGCTCGTTCGATGCACCCTCTTGTTCGCGCTCCTGGCGGGCGCTGTGTCGCTGTCGGGCTGTGGAAGCAGCGGCGAGCATTCGTTGGCGTCCGCCAAGCTGCCGGAATGGGTCAGCAACGCACCACCCCGCGTGCGCGAAGCCTACACCTATGCCATCTCACACGGAGATGAGCTTCAACACTATCCCTGCTACTGCGGGTGTGGCGCCATGGGTCACACCAGCAACCTGAGCTGCTACATTCGGGATGTGGCCGAAGACGGCACGATCACGTTTGACGCCCACGCGACCGGCTGCGGCATCTGTGTGGACATCACACAGGATGTGATGCGCTTGAAGGCCGACGGGCGCTCGTCGCCGGACGTCCGCGCCTACATCGACGCGCAGTACAGCCCGTTTGGTCCCGGCACCAACACACCTCTGCCGCAGGGATAGCGTTACATGGGGCGCCATGTGACCAGTCCCCGGTTGAGCGCGGCGGCCTTCGGGCTGCTCGCCGCGCTTGTGATTCTCGCCGTGTCGCCTGGCAGCGCGACATCGCCCACCGAGCGCAGGGTGGAGATCAACGCGACACAGTTTGAGTTTGCGCCGGGCCGGATCGTCGTGAACCGGGGCGACCGCGTCACAATCCACCTCACGGCATCGGATGTAGTTCATGGCTTCTATCTGGACGGCTACGGGTTCGGGGAGCGGGTCGAGCCGGGTGTCGCGCGGGAACTCACGTTTGTGGCGGACCAGGCGGGCAAGTTTCGCTACCGCTGCGCCGTGCCGTGCGGGCCGCTGCACCCGTTCATGATCGGCGAGCTGGTGGTGAACGCCAATACTCCATACTGGCGCGCGATCGGCGTGGTGTTCAGCGCCGCCGCGGGGATGCTGATTTTTCTGTGGCAAGCAGGCAAGGCCGAGTCCTTCGAGGAGAATACCCATGAAACTCAACCACGTCTCTAAACCGCGTCGAGCCAAAAAGCGCACCCAGCGCAGTGCCGCATGGATGCTAGGCGGCGCACTCGGAAGCATCCTGCTGATTGTCGCGGCGCTGGCGTTTACCTCGCGCGGGAACGATCAGCCGGGCCAGACGGCGTTCGATCCTGATTTCAAGCCGACGGTTACCGGGGCGCCGCGTGTTGAGGTCGTTCAAGACGAAGTATTAGATTACGGGAAGGTCAAGCTCAACACGGTGATCAATACCGTGTACACCGTGCGGAACATCGGCGACAAGCCGCTGCTGATTTACGGCGAGCCGCGCATTGAAGTCGTCCAGGGCTGCTGTCCGCCGCGTGCCGTCGTCAGCTCGATGGTCATCAACCCCGGGCACGAAGGCACCATCTCCATGACGTACTCGATGCACGAGGGCATGGGCGGCCCGCACGAGTTCCGAGTGCATCTGCGGACTAATGACCCGCTCGAGCCGACCAAATACCTGACGATTTATTCGGACTGGGTGTCGTAGCGATGCTCAACCAGGGGCGCATCGACCTGTTGGGGCGCGTGCCGCTGCTCAAGCGCACCCTGAAGACACGCGCCTTCCAACCGGCGATGATGCTGCTGACGCTGGCGGTGTTCACGCTGGCGATTCTTGCCGGGCTGGTCGGCACACCGGCCGGCAACCGCAACTTTGGCATCGTCTTCGTCTGGATCGTGTGGTGGGCGCTGCTGATCGCCGTGCTCGTCCCGTTCTTCGGGCGGCTGTGGTGCACGATCTGCCCCATTCCCGCGCCTGGTGAGTGGCTTCAGCGCCGCGCCATTGTGCAGCGCCGGCCGGGCAAGCTGTGGACACGCGGTCTGCGCTGGCCCCGGCGTCTGAAGAACATTTGGCTTCAGAACTTCGGCTTTCTCGGCGTCGCGCTGTTCAGCACGATTATCCTCACCCGCCCGAACGTTAGCGCGTGGGTACTGCTCAGCTTTCTGCTGGCCGGGGTGTTGCTAAGCGCGCTGTACCGGAATCGCGTCTTCTGCCGCTATGTCTGCCCGGTTGGCGGGTTTATCGGTCTCTATTCGATGCTGTCACCGGTCGAATTGCGCGTCGCCGATCCGGACGTCTGCGTGGCGCACAAGACAAAGGACTGCCTCACCGGCAACGAGTACGGCTACGGCTGTCCCTGGATGACGTTTCCCGGCAGCCTGCAACGCAACGCGGCGTGCGGCATGTGCTTTGAGTGCCTGAAGACCTGCCCCAAGGACAACATCGTGCTCAACCTGCGCACCCCCGGCAGTGACCTGCTGGTTGCGGACGAACGCCGCCTGGATGAAGCGTACAAGGCGTTCATCATGCTCGGCTGCGCGCTGCTGTACTCGGCGGTGCTGCTCGGTCCGTGGGGCTGGCTTAAAGCGTGGGCGAATATGCACACGCTGCCTCATTGGGGGCTGTATGCGCTCGGCTTCATCACATTGAATCTGGTGATCCTGCCGGGAATGTTTGGCGCGGCGGTATGGCTCACACGGCGGCTCGCCCGCCAGCGCCAGCCGCTGCGTCGCCTGTTCGTGGACTATGCCTACGCGCTGATCCCGTTGGGGCTTGCCGCGTGGATCGCGTTTACCTTCGGCTTTGTGCTGGTCAATGGCAGCTATGCGCTGGCGGCGCTGTCCGACCCGTTCGGGTGGGGATGGGATCTGTTCGGCACGGCAAGCACGCCCTGGACGCCGCTGGGCACCACCGTTCTGCCCTTCTTGCAGGTCGGCGTCCTGACAACAGGGCTGCTGTTCGCCGTGCACACGGCCTACAAGATCGCCCGGCAGAACAGCGCGCAGCACCACGCCGCCTTTCTGGCGACGCTGCCGGTCAGTGGTTTCGCCGTGCTTATCGCGCTGGGCTTTCTGAGGCTGTTCCTGGGGTAAGGATGAAAAATCGGGAGCTACTGGCACTTCTGACGCTGGGGCTGATCCTGATCGGGCTGCCCCTGGCGGTGCTGGGTTACCAGTACTGGCTCAGGCCGGTGCTTTCGCCGACCCGTGTCGTTGACGTCGTCGCCAGAGTGCCGGAGCAGGCGGGGTTTGCACCGGACGCGATCCGCGTGGCGGTGGGCGAGACGGTCACGCTGCGCTTCGCGTCGATGGACGTGACGCACGGCGTGGCGATCGGGCCAGGCCTGGGCGTGGATCTCGGCCCGATCGATCCCGGCCAGGTTAAAGAAGTCACGCTGAGCTTCGACCACCCCGGCATCTATACCTACTATTGCACGACCTGGTGCAGCCCGGATCACTGGCGCATGCGCGGCACGATCCAGGTAAGCGACCCGTCCGATCCAGACTTTGTGCCGGCTGCGCAGCCGGACCCGGTGATTGAAGCGTTGATCGCCGAAGGGATTGATATTGACGCGGCGCATACGCCTTCGGCGGAACACGGCACCATGGCTACCCTGGCGTTCCAACCATCCGCGCGGCGCGGTGAGGCGATCATCGCGGGAGGGCTGGATGTTCCTGCCGAGCTGCGCGACCCGGCATGGCGGCAGTCTCACACGCCGGCGCAAGCCCTCGAACTGCTGGCCGGCCACAATCCGGCTGCGCCTGAACGCGATCGGCTTGATGCGATCGCCTACCTCTGGACGCAAGACACGGCGGACGAGGACCTCGTTACCGGCGAGCGGCTCTATAACCAGAATTGCGCGGCATGCCACGGGCAGTACGGCGGCGGCGACGGTCCGGCGGCGGCGACCACTGCCGAAGATCCGGTCGCGTTTTCGGACTCAGGCTACATGTTCGAGCGGCGGAGCGACGTGCTCTACGCCAAAATCAGGCGTGGCGGTATGGGCACGGGCATGCCGAATTTCGGCACGCTGTTCACCCCCGAGGAAACCTGGGCGCTCGTGCGCTATCTGTGGACGCTGGCGCTTGGGGCGCCGCCCGGCATACAAACCGGGTAACGTCCGGCAGCCTTCTCCCGATAGTATTCCCGATCCTGTTCATTCCCAGGCTGAAAAAGGTTACAATCTCCAGGCACAAACAGGATGGTGAATCATGGCAGCAGAGCAACCGATTCGCGTGATTCTGGCCGATGACCATCAGGTCGTGCGGCACGGGATCCACCAGTTTCTGACTACTGCCGGGATAGAGGTGCTCGCCGAGGCCAGCGACGGCGCTCAGGCGCTGCACCTGATCGAGCAGCACCAGCCGGATGTGGCCGTCCTTGACATCCAGATGCCGGAATTCAGCGGGATCGAAGTTGCGCGCCGCGTGCGGGCCAGGGGTTGGCCGGTAGGCATTCTGATTCTCACCGCGTTCGATGACGACCCGTTTATCATGGCGGCCCTGGAAGCGGGGGCAAACGGCTTCGTGCTCAAGACCGCCGATATTGAAGCCATCATTGAGGCCGTGCGCGCCGTGAATGAGGGGCGCTCTGTGCTCGACCCGCAGATTATCCCCAAACTGATGCATGCAGTGACCGCCGCGCGGCACGAGACGGCGCCTTATGAGCCGTTGACCGGGCGCGAGCTGGAAGTTCTCCAGGCCGCCGCGCGCGGTTTGACCAACAAGGCGATCGGGCTGATGCTCGACATCAGCGACCGCACCGTGCAAGGGCATCTGCGCCGCATCTTCGAAAAGCTCAACGTGGCGAACCGCACCGAGGCAGTGGTGAAGGCCACGCAACTCGGGCTGCTGGATTTACCCGAATCGGACCTTCATGCGACTGACTAGCCTGCCTCTCCAACTGCTGGCGCTGCTGGTCCTGCCGCTGCTCGGGCTGCTTGTGCTCGTCGCATTTGGGGGTGTGGCGGTGCATCAAGCAGAGATGCGCGAGCTGCTGGTCAACCACAACCGGCAGCTCACAGCCGCCGCTGCAGCCGCTCTCTCCGGCCAGTTGGAGCAGCGGCAAAATGTGGCGCTGAGTCTGGCGCGCGTAGCAGAAAACCTCGGCCCCGATGAAGTTCTGAACCAGGCCGGGCCGCTCGTCTCTTTGTTTGACAGAGGCATCGCGATCCACACGGCAGACGGGCAACTGCTGGCCGCTTCTGTGCCGGCGCGCAGCAGCCAGATGATCCTGGCTCAGGCTCTCGATGTTTCCCCGCCTGCCATCCTGGCTCAACCGGAGCGTGACGGAAGCGACACCCGGACACTGCTGCTCAACGTGGCATCGGGCGAGCAGGGTCTGCGGGTTACCGGTCTTAGCTCGCTGGACCTCATCGCCGAGGCTGCGGGGCTGGGCAGCCATCCCGAAGCTGTGACGCTCGGCGCTCTGCTGCTGGACCGCGATGGGACCATCCTGCTGAGCAGCGATTCGGCGCAGGTCGGAACCGTCTTTGACGGCGCGCCCCAGATCACGGCAATCGACCGCACCGCGGCATTTGAACGGATCGACAGTCAGGGGCACGATGTCATTACCACTGCCGCACCGATTCCCCTGGCCGGCTGGACGCTGGTCTACGAGGAACGCTGGCACGAGACCCTCAGCCCGATTGCCCAGTACTCTCAGGCGGCACCGCTGGTGCTGGTGCCCGGCCTGCTGATCGCGCTCGGTACGGTCTGGTTTGGGATCCGGCGCGTGGTCTTGCCGTTGCGCAAGCTGGAAGCACAGGCGAACGAGCTGGCCTGGGGAAACTACGCCGCGATCGAGCAGCAGGTCGGCGGGATCGAGGAGATCCGGCACCTGCAGGAGACGCTCCAGCAGATGTCGAAGCGGGTCCAGGCGGCGCAGGCGAGCATGCACGATTACATAGGCGCCATCACCCGCGCCCAGGAAGATGAGCGGCGGCGCCTCGCCCACGAGTTGCACGACCAAACCGCGCAGGCGCTGGTTGCGCTCGATCACCGCCAGCAAATGTTGAAGCCCTATCTTCGGGACGATCCGGCGGCTGCCGCCCGGCTGGCCGAGATTCGCGAGATGATCGCCGCTACCATGGGCGATCTGCGGCGAATTGTGCGCGCGCTAAGACCTGCCTACCTGGAAGAACTCGGGCTTGCCCCGGCCCTCGAAATGCTGGCGCGCGATCTTCAGCGCGATGACCGGCTCGTCATCCACTTCGAGAAGCACGGCGCTCCCCAACGACTGGCGCCGGAGCGCGAAATGGCCCTCTATCGCATCGCACAAGAAGCCCTGAACAACGCCTGGCAGCACAGCGGCGGGTCAGATATCTGGCTTTCGGTGCGTTTTGAACCTGACCAGGTCACGATCACCGTGCGCGACAACGGAAAGGGTTTTGCTGCGCCACGGCACGCGGCGGACCTGGGTGCATCGGGGGTACAGCGCTTCGGGCTGATGGGGATGTACGAACGCGCCTCGCTGATCGGCGCGCACCTGCAGATTCGGTCGGAACCCGGCGCCGGCACCACGGTGATCGTTGGGGTGCCCACGACTGCAGTCTCGGGCGGACCGGTCCGCATGCCCGGCGTTTGAGCGGCGCCGGACCGCCCTGTGTTTGCCCGCTAACCTTCGCCACACCGGTGCGCAAGCGGCGCAGCGCAACCGAAACCGGGATGCGGCTCAGCGCACACCCAGGTAAGACTGGCGCACTGCGTCCATCTGGGCCAGTTCCTGCGCCGGCCCTTCAAGGACAACGTCACCGGTCTCCAAAATATAGGCGTAGTCGGCGATGCTCAGCCCGGCGCGGGCATTCTGCTCGATGAGCAAAATGGTCTGCCCGGCGCGGTTCAGTTCCTGCAACTTGCGAAAGACTCCTTCGGCCAGCACAGGCGCCAGCCCCAGCGACGGCTCATCGATCATCAGCACGTGCGGTCTGCTCATCAGCGCCCGACCCAGCGCCAGCATCTGCTGCTCGCCGCCGGAAAGCGTGCCCGCGCGTTGAGTCTGGCGCTCTGCCAGGCGTGGGAAGAGCGCGTAGATTTCCTGGAGATCGCGCTCGACCTGCTGCGGATCCTTGCGCGCGAAGGCGCCCAGCCGCAGATTTTCGGCCACCGTCAGGTTGACAAACACCTTGCGCCCTTCGGGCACCATCGCGATGCCGCGCCGCACCACTTCATACGGGCGCAGGCCAAGCAGGCTCTGGCCGTTGAGCGTGATCTCGCCCGCGCTCGGCTTGACCAGCCCCATAATCGTGCGCAGCGTGGTGCTCTTCCCGGCGCCGTTGGCCCCCAACAGCGCGATGATCTGGCCATCCGGCACGCGCAGCGAGATGCCATGCAGGGCGTGGATGCCACCGTAGTGCACATGCAAGTTGCGGACTTCAAGCATAAGTTCCCACTCCCAGATAGGCCTCGATCACACGCGGGTCGCTCTGGATGGTCGCGGGCGGCCCTTCGGCGATGATCTCGCCGTAATCAATGACAATGATGCGCGGGCAAATGCCCATCACCACGCGCATCTGATGCTCGATCAGGAAGATCGTCAGCTCGAAGCGCTCCAGAATGTGCTGGATGAACGCCATCAGCTCTTCGGCCTCAGCCGTGTTCATACCGGCTGCCGGCTCATCGAGCAGCAACAACTTGGGGTTGCTCGCCAGAGCACGCGCGATCTCCAGCTTGCGCTGCTGACCGTAAGGCAGAGCGGTGGCCTTCTCGTGAGCCAGATGCGCCAGGTTGAGCGCCTCGAGCAGTTCCTGCGCCCGGTCTCGCATGGCCCGCTCTTCGCGCAGGTAGTGTGGCAGCCGCAGCACTGCCGAGGCCGGGTCGGATTTGAGCCGCAGGTGCTGCCCAACCATCACATTACCGAGCACGTCCAGGCCGCTGAACAGGCGGATGTTCTGGAAGGTCCGGGCAATTCCCAGCCGGGTGATCTGATCCGGACGCCGTCCGGTGATGTTGTGTCCGTCGAACCAGATTTCGCCCTCAGTGGGCCGGTAGATCCCGGTGATCAGATTGAAAATAGTCGTCTTGCCGGAGCCGTTCGGTCCGATCAGCGCGCACAACTCACCCGCCTGCAGTTCGGTCGAGAAGTTGTTGACCGCCACCAGCCCGCCGAACCGTTTGGTCACGTGTTGGAGTTGGAGCAAGGCCATCTACTGCTCCCCCTTCTCCACCGTCGAAGGCGGCGGAGTTCTGCCCCATAGCCCGGTCATCCGCCGGTACAGGCGGGTAAAGCCATTCAACAGCCCGTCCCAACTGAATTCCCGCTGGCCGAACAACCCCTGGCGATAGAAGAGAATCACCAACAGCAGCAGCGCCGAGAACAAAACCATGCGCATACCAGGGATGCCGGGGATGTGGAGCGGCCCCAGGTCGAAAGGTGACTCGATCGGCCGCAGCACTTCCAGAAACACCGTGTACAGGACGGCAGCGACCAGGCTGCCGGTCAGGCTGCTCATGCCGCCCATCACCGTGATGCCCACGATCTGGTAGGTGAGGAAGAACATAAAGACCTTGGGGTCGATCGTACTGATCAGGTTCGCCATCAGCCCGCCGGCGACGCCGACGAAAAACGACGACAGCATGAAGGCCATCATCTTGTGGGTGAACAGCCGCACGCCCAGCGCCTGGGCGGCCACCTCGTCGTCGCGCACAGCACGCAACGCGCGTCCGTAGCTGGAGTCCACCAGCCGCTTGACAACGAAGATCGTCACTAGCGCCGCGCCCCAGCTCCAATACAGGTTGGTGTGATCCGGGATCCCCTTGAGGCCCAGCGAGCCGTTGGTGATGCGCTGCCAGTTGACAAACAGGACGCGGATGATTTCGCTGAAGCCCAGCGTGGCGATCGCCAGATAGTCACCGCGCAGGCGCAGCGCGGGCCAGCCGATCAGCAGGCTGGCAAGAGCCGCCAGCGTGCCGCCCACCAGCAGGGCCGGCAGAAACGGCCATTCGACATTGCGCAGCAAAGGGATGATCGGCGCCAGGAAGAAGTTGGCGGCTTTTTGCTCGGGCGACATCGTCAGCAGGGCTGCCGCGTAGGCACCGATGGCGGCGAAACCGGCATGGCCCAGCGAAAATTGGCCGGTATAGCCGTAGATCAGGTTGAAGGTGACAGCGAAAATGGTGTAGACGGCGCACAGGTTCAAGATGCGCAGGCGGTAGGCGTCCCAGTTGGTCTGCGCATAGACCAGGAACACGACAAAACCGACCAGCGCAAGAACGGTCAAAATGCGATTGCGGGTGATGAATGTCCTCATGGTCCTAAGCCTTTTCTGGCTCCACTTCGCCCATGAGGCCCGTTGGCCGGAACAACAGCAGTGCGATCAAAATGGTGTAGGCAAAGGCATCCCGGTAGCCCGCCAGTTGAGGGAAGAAGGCCACGATCATGATTTCCGCGATGCCCAGCAAGAAGCCGCCGATCATGGCTCCCGTGATATTGCCGATGCCGCCCAGCACAGCAGCGATAAACGCTTTCAGACCGGGCACCACGCCCATCAACGGGTTGATCTGCGGGAACTTGATCGCCAGCAGAATTCCACCTGCCGCGGCCAGCGCCGAACCGATGGCGAAGGCAATCATGATCACGCGGTCCGTGTCAACACCCATCAGACCCGTGGTTTCGATGTCCTTGGACAGCGCGCGCATCGCCATGCCGACTTTGGTGCGGTGGACGATATACAACAGCCCGCCAAAGAGAATCAGCGCGACCGCGACGGCCACCGGCGTGTAACTGATGATGATCACATCCCCGATGTGCAGCGGTTTGTCGAGGAAGGCCGGACGGGGAAACGCCTTGGGACGCCCGCTGAACACGACGATGCCCAGATTTTCTAACAGGAAGGACACCGCCACCGCGGATGTGAAAAGCTGAATACGCGGCACGCCGCGCAGCGGGCGGTAAGCGGCCCGCTCGATGATCATGCCCAGGCCCGCCGTCAGCAGAATCGCCAGCGGGAAGGCGAGCCACCAGGGCAGCGCGTACATGGCGGCGCCGTAGAAGGCGACATACGCCGCCACCATCACAATATCACCGTGGGCGAAATTGATCAGCCGCAGAATACCATAGACCATCGTGTAGCCGATGGCGATCAGCGCGTACAACGCCCCCAGCGAGATACCATTTGCCAGGTGTTGAAAAAAAAGCGAGACCGTCATGATGTCTCCGTTCTACGAGACCGGGAACTCCACCCGGCACGTGTCAGGGCCACGACAGGTAGAAGCAGGCACCGGTCAAAAGGGGGAGTGCCTGACCGGCAGCTCCCCCTGCGCACAACCGTGCACACGCTACGGTTTGACCGTCCCTACGTACTTGAACTCGCCATCCTCGACTTTGAGGATGACCGCATCCTTCACCGCGTCGCCGTTCTTGTCGAGGGTAATCGTACCGGTGACGGCTTCAAAGTTCTCGGTCTCGGCCATCGCGTCGCGGATCGCCTTGGGGTCGTCCGTACCCGCGCGCTCGATGGCATCCACCACCAGCATATAAGCGTCGTAGCCCAGCGCGGCGAAGGCACTCGGACGCTCGCCATACTTTTCCATGAAGAGTTCGACAAACGGCTGAGAAGCCGGGCTGAGTTCAGCCTCAGGATGATAGTGCGAGGTGATCAGGATGCCTTCCGCTGCCGAGCCGCCAATCTCGATCAGTTCGGGCGCTTCCCACGCATCCGCGCCGAGGATGTAACCCTGGTAGCCCATCTCGCGCGCCTGGCGGGCCAGCAGTGCCCCATCACCGAAGTAGCCGGGGGCGTAAATCGCATCCGGGTTCTTGGCCATCACCGAGGCGAGCTGCGCGGTGAAGTCCTGATCGCCGGTCTGGTAGGCGGTAAAGGCCACAATGCCTTTTGCATCGCCCGTCAGCTCGATGAATGCCTCACGGAAGAAAGCGGCCAGGCCGACCGAGTAGTCCTGCGCCACATCCTGAATAATGGCGACTTTCTCAACTCCCAGTTCCTCAACGGCATACTTGGCCATCACGCGGCCCTGGAAGGGGTCGATGAAGCAGGCGCGGAAGTAATAGTCCTTACCTTCGGTAACGAGGGGGTTGGTCGGCGAGCAGCCCATGACGGGGACACCGGCCCGCTCGGCCACCTCGCCGCCAGCCATCGAGTTTGAACTGCCATAGCTGCCGATAATCGCGACGGCGCCTTCCTGCTCGATCAGACGCTGGACAGCCGTCGCGGACTCGGCCTTATCGCTTCGGTTGTCGACCAGCACCAGGCGAATAGGCCGCCCCAGCACTTCGGGACGCACCTCGTGAGCCAGGTACACCCCCTGCATGGTCAGTTCGCCGCCTGCCGCCTGAGCGCCGGTCATCGGCTCGTAGACCCCGATGACGATCTCATCTTCCTGCCCCGCCACCGGCCCTGCTGCCACCAAGGACAGCAGCAGACTCAGGCTGAGCCATACCAGCAACACTTTCTTTCGGGACATTGCACATGCCTCCTGAATAAAAAAGAATAGGGAACACACGGGTGTGATGACAGGACTGAGGGGAAGGACACGTTTTATCACTGCGTGCACCACATCAGCGAGGTTATGGCTGATAGTTCAATGCCATGTTGCAGTGCCGCAATCAAACGCCAGAACCAGGCAATATAAGTAAGCGAAAGTTTTAGAAAGCGTTAGAGGCAGTTTACTAATAGGCATACTCCCTCTGAAAGCACGATATCACGGCTGGTTCGACGCTGTCAATGATTGTGGTCATAAGATCAGCGTGTCAGAAATCACGGGCCGCCACGCAGGGAAGCACGGCAGTCGCGCCCGCCCGCATCGCAGCACGGCCTTTACTTATCGTCTGCCTTACGGCTACGCACTCCAATGGCTTTGACGCGAGCGACGTCGCGGTTGGCAACGCGACGATCAGCCAGTTCGTCGGCACGGGGACCAGCTACACCGTTGTCGTGGCGCCGGGCGCGGATGGCCTGGTGACGGTGGACATTCGGGCCGGGGCCGCGCACGATGGAGCGGGCAACTCCACCCTCGCGGCCCGGCGCAATCCTACGCCGTGCGGCTTGCGTCGTGCCCGTTGCCAGGGGAAATTGTGACGGTCACGATCGCGCCCGCTGCCGGAGTCAGCGCCGATCGCATCACGCTCACCTTTGACCAGACAACCTGGAACACGCCGCAAACGGTCAATGTGAGCGCCCCGGACAATGCCGTTGCAGACGGCAGCCGCATCGTGTCCATCGCGCGCGCCGTCAGCAGCAGCGATCCGGCCACGCTCTACGGCGACGGCAGCGTGACGGCGCCCCCGGTGGCCGTCACGGTTCAGGATAACGACACGAGCCAAACCGAGCGGGCGCCGCCCTACAGGACGAAAAAGGGGCGTTTGCCTTACGGCGCGTTGGTGAGGGACAGATTTGCGGTATGATGGCATTAAAACGTTGGACTGCAATTGGAGCTGGTATGGTAAGCGTTCGTGTGTTCTTGCTGGTAGTTACCGTGACGCTGCTTCTGGCAGACCTCGCGCCGGTCCAGGCCGTACCGGCAGACCCGGTGGCGCCCCTGGCAGTTGCCCAGGGACACCCCGGCTGCGCGGGCATCACCCGCGACATCCTGCACACGCCGGAGTGTGATGCGGTCATGGCGGCGCAGCCCTACCCCGACGTGACGCGCATCCCCTACGATCTGGGCGTCATCGCGGGGAAGGATTTCATCTACTTCGACGCCGACCAGGTACCGCTGTTTGACGCGCCCAACGGGAAGATAGTTGAGATATTCACGGCCGGGCGCAGCAGCTATGTCAACGTGCTTCAGCAGTCAGGGAACTGGGCGGAGATCCGGCCCGGCCGTTGGGCGTCGCTCAGAAACGCGCACTTCGCCGAACCCTCGACCTTCACCGGCGTTCTGATCAACCGGATGGAGATGCCCTTCGCCTGGGCGATCTACAATCACTGCACATCGCTCACGCCGGGTGGCCCGCCCAACTGCCAGCAATCCGGCCGATTCCGCCGCTACGATCTGATGAACATCTACGCCACCGTGCAGGTCGGCGAATGGGATTGGCACCTCGTCGGGCCGAACCGGTGGACGGTGCAGACCAATCTCAGCATTGTGCATCCCACACCCCCCGCCACCTTCAACTGGCGCTGGATCGCGGTGAGCACGTATGAGCAGAACCTGGTCGCCTACGAGGGTACTCGCCCCGTGATGGCGACCCTGGTGTCGACCGGCGACATGGACGAAGAGAGGTGGCGCACCGATGCGGGCGTGTGGAAGGTCGAGCTATTCTGGGAAGTCGGCCCGATGTCGGGCGCCGCGGGCAGCGACGATTTCTACGCGCTCGACCAGGTGCCGTACCACATGTATTTCAACTGGCGCGAGGCGCTTCACGGCGTCTACTGGCACGACAACTTCGGCTTCTGGTGGTCGCACGGCTGCGTCAACCTGACGGTCAGCGATGCCAAATGGCTGTGGGACAACTGGGTGGTGATGGGCACGCGCGTCTATGTCTATGACGAGAAACCGGGTTAGCGCGCAGGGCGGCGCGGTCAGTCAATCGCACGAAAACGGTAGCCGATCGCCGGTTCGGTGATGATATAGACCGGGCGCGAGGGGTCCGGCTCGATCTTCTGGCGCAGATTGCTGATGTTGACACGCAGTAGATGCGTCTCTCCCTCGTACATCTCGCCCCACACTTCGCGCAGCAAGCGTTGGTGAGTCATCACGCGCCCCGCGTTGCGAGCCAGCAAGCGCAGCAAATCGTATTCGGTGGGCGTCAGGCGGACGGGTTCGCCGGCCATCGTCACCCGCCGCTCGGCGAAATCGATCTTCAAATCGCCCACCGCCAGGTGCGCCGCCTCAACCACCGGCTGCGCGACGGGACGCAGCGCCACACGCAGGCGCGCCAGCAGTTCGCCCGCGCTGAAAGGCTTGGTAAGATAATCGTTGGCGCCCGAATCCAGCGCGGTGATCTTGTCGGACTCCTGATCGCGCACGGACAGGACCACGATCGGCGTCACCGACCACTCGCGCAGCCGCCGGATCACCTCGACGCCGTCCAAGTCTGGCAGACCCAGGTCGAGGATGATCACGTTGGGGCCGTCGCTTGCCGCGCGCTCCAACGCTTCCCCCCCGCTCGCCGCCTCGCTCACGGCATAGTGCTGTCCGCGCAGGATGGTGCGCAAATAGCGGCGGAGCGCTTCTTCATCGTCCACGATCAGGATGCGTGCTTTTTCTCCACTCATAGGTGTCCGTCCGGTGTCCGGTCGAGCGGCAGATCGATCTGAATGATCGTGCCGCCGCCCGGCCGCTGGAGCGCCTCGATCTTCCCGCCGTGCAGCTCCACAATCCCCTTGCAGATCGCCAGCCCCAGCCCGGCTCCATCCATTGTAGCGGCCTCGCGCGTGCGGTAAAACCGCTCGAAGACCTTCTCGCGCTCGTCCGGAGGGATGCCCGGCCCCCGATCCGCGACCAGCACGCGAACCCACCGCCCCTCTCGCCGCACCGACAGCTCGACCGGCGCATCCGGCGGCGAGTACTTAAACGCGTTGTCGAGCACGTTAACCAGCACGCGCTCAAACAGCGTGAAATCGAGACGGACAAGCGGAACGTTGTCATCCACCTGGACGGCGATGCGTCGCTGCTCGCCGCCGTTCTCGACATTCGACAGCACCACGCCGATCAGGTCCTGCAGATCGCAATAATCGAACGAGGTCTTGATTGCGCCGCTGTCCAGCCGGCTCATGTCCAGCAGGTTGGCGACCAGCCGGTTGAGCCGTCGGGCTTCGGCCCACGCGCTGCGCAGCAGTTCGTCCTGGCTGGCCGGGTCGAGCGTGCTGCGGTGCTCCAGCATGCTGCTAAGCACCCCTGTAACGGAAGCCAGCGGAGTCCGCAGGTCGTGCGAGATCGACGAGAGAATCGCCGCCTGCAAACGCTCTTTTTCTTGCAGCAACTCGGCCTGTTTCGCCTTGTCTACGAACTGAATCCGCTCAATTGCCAGGGCGATCAGGTTG
Organism: Anaerolinea sp.; assembly: GCA_020725705.1. Lineage (GTDB taxonomy): Bacteria > Chloroflexota > Anaerolineae > Aggregatilineales > Aggregatilineaceae > DYGX01. The sequence goes on along the minus strand of DYEN01000380.1, from coordinate 10,110 downwards.
GCGTAGGCCGCCAGCAGCCGTTGCTGCGCCGGAGCAAGCGACGCGGCATCGTCCCGGAGCGAGAGCACCATGACGCCCAGCGTGGTGTTGAGCGTCTTGAGCGGGTGATAGTGGGCGCCGGACGCCGCGAAATGGGGCGTTCCGCGCCCGGCCGTCACGCCCCTCTGGTATACCCACTGCACGATCTCGGCGTCCGGGCGGGCGCGCAATGCCTCGGATGCGCCCGGCAGGATGATCTCCACGCTGCCCGGAAGAACACGGTTGATGTGCGCTGACGCGGCGCGAACAAGATCGTCCATCTCGGTCACGACCGTCAGTTCCTGGCTCAAGGCGTACAACGCGGCGGTCTCGTCCTCGCGGTGGCGGGCCGTCTCGGCTTGGTTGCGCATGTTGACCGCCATGGCGCTGAGGATGCTACCCACCGCCAGCAGCCCGACAAAAGTGAGGGAATACTCCAGATCGGTCAGGGCGAAGACAAAATAGGGTGGGACGAAAAACAGGTTGAAGGCAAACGCGCTGCACGCCGCCGCAGCCACCGCCGGACCCAACCCCCAGCGCAGCGCGATGAAGACGATCACCATCAGGTAGAACATCACCATGTTCGCAGGATGGACCGACGAACGCAGCGGCTGCCCTACCACCGAGACGGCCAGCACCAGCGCCACACCCGCCGCATAGGGAAGATATGCCTTTGTTCGCGCCCACAGCCCGCGCATTGCACCGCCTGCTTTCCGCATCAAGAAATCATCAAGATTATCCCACGCCACCGATCTACACCCATATAATGCTTCTGGTTTGGGGCGCCGCGCGCATTTTCGCCTCCCGCCCAACCGCACACGAGCGCTACGCGGGAACGCGCCCGGCTGCACTTCGTGTCCCGATCGGCTCACCGCCTGACTCGAATGACGACGTCGAGGAAGGAGAATAGGATGATCAGTGTCCGCAATATATCGAAGGCGTATGGCGAAGTTCAAGCGTTAAAGAACGTCGATTTTGAGGTCGCTGAAGGCGAGATCGTCGGCCTGCTAGGGCCAAACGGCGCGGGAAAGTCCACGACGATCAAGATCCTGACCGGCTACCTGCATCCCGACAGCGGCAGCGTCGAGATCGACGGCCTGGACGTGGTCGCGCAGACACGCGCGGTCCAGGCACGGATCGGCTATCTGCCGGAGACCACCCCGCTGTATCCGAACCTGTCCGTTCAGTCCTATCTGAAGCTGATGGCCGATATGCGCGCGCTGGACCCTGCCCAACAGCCGGCCCTGATCTCCGAGGCGCTGGCCGCGACGGGCCTGGTCGAACACCGGGCCAGGCTGATCGGGCACCTCAGCAAAGGTCTGCGGCAGCGCGTCGGGCTGGCCCAGGCGATCCTGCACAGGCCGAAGCTGCTGATCCTCGACGAGCCGACCATCGGTCTCGACCCGACCCAGGTGGTCGAGGTCCGCGCGCTGATTAAACGGCTGGCGCAGAACAGCACCATCCTGTTCTCGTCGCACATTCTGTCCGAGGTGGAAGCCATCTGCGACCGCGTGATCATCATCATGAACGGCGAAGTCAAGGCGGATGCCCGGCTGGTGGACCTCACCACCACCTCCGACGCCGTCCTGGTGCTGCAAACCGCCGCCGACGGAGTGGCCGAGCGCCTGATGGCGATGGGTCAGATCGAGCGCGTGGAAAGCTTCACCACGCCGGACGGCTACCCGGCGTACCGCATTCGCAGCGAGCGCGACATCACACCCGTGATCTACGAAGTGGCGCGGCAGGAGAACTGGCACGTGCGCGAGCTGCGCCGTGAAACGATGACGCTGGAAGCGACCTTCAACCGGCTGGCGACGGCTGCATGAGGTGAGGAGTACGACGCGATGAGACAGATACTCGCGATAGCTCGCAAAGAGCTGGACGGTTATTTCAGTTCTTTGATGGCGCTGATCTTCGTGGGGGTGTTTCTGGCCGTCACGCTGTTCACCTTCTTCTGGGTGGCGGATTTTTGGGCACGTGGTCTGGCCGATATTCGCCCCCTGTTCCGCTGGATCCCGCTGCTGATGGTGTTTCTGGTGGCGGCCCTCACCATGCGCCAGTGGAGCGAAGAACAGCAGACCGGCACGCTGGAGATCCTGCTGACCATGCCGGTACGGCTGGTGCAGCTGGTGCTGGGCAAGTTCATCGCCGTGCTGGCGTTGGTGGCCGTCGCGCTGGCGTTGACGCTGTTCCTGCCGCTCACGATCTCGACGCTGGGCGATCTGGACTGGGGTCCGGTGGTTGGCGGCTATCTGGCGGCGATCCTGATGGCCGCGGCGTATGTGGCGATCGGCCTGTTTATCTCGTCGCGCACGGATAACCAGATCGTCGCGCTGATCGTCACCGTTCTGGTCGCCGGGGCGCTGCACATGCTCGGCGAGCCTGCGATCACCGGCCTGTTCAACAGCCGGATCGGTGAGTGGCTGCGCAGCCTGAGCACCAGCGGGCGTTTTCAGAGCATCGAGCGCGGGATTATCGACCTGCACGACCTGCTCTATTACGTGTCCTTGACCGCGATCTTCCTCGGGTTGAACATCCTCTCGCTGGCAGCGCGGCGCTGGGGGCGCGGCCTGCAGACCCGTTCTCTGCGCCTGAACACCAGCCTGACGGCGCTCTTGAGCGTACTGAACATCATCGCCCTGAACGTCGTGCTGTTCCCCGTCAACGTGGGCCGCTTCGACCTGACCGAAGACCGGCTGTATACCCTCTCGCCCGTGACGCTTGAGCTGCTCGACAACCTTCAGGAACCGCTTCTGATCCGCGGCTATTTCAGCGAACGCAACCACCCTCTGCTGGAGCCGCTCATCCCGCAGGTTCGGGACACCCTGGAGGAATACGCCGTCGCGGCGAATGAGAACCTCGAAGTGGAGTTCGTCGATCCCATCCGCAACCCGGAGCTGGAAGCCGAAGCCAACCAGACCTATGGGATCCGCCCGGTGGCGCTGATGGCTGCGGACCGCACCGGGCAATCGGTGCTGAACGTGTATTTCCACATCCTGGTGCGCTACGGGGATCAGAGTGAAGTCCTGGATTTCAACGACCTGATCACGATCGAGCAGTTCGGCAGCGATTTCGAAGTCCGGCTACGCAACCTGGAATATGACCTGACCAGCGCGATCAAGCATGTGGTCGAAGGGTTCCAGAGTGTGGACAGCGTGCTGGCCGCGCTGCCGGAGCCGGCGGAACTGACGCTGTACTACACGCCGAGCACGCTGCCGCAGGCCCTCGCCGAAGTGCCGGAGCGCATCCAGACGGTCGCCGGCGCGATTCAGGACGAATCCCAGGGCAAGCTGTTGTTTGAAATGGTCGACGTCGATGCCGACGACAGCCCGGTCACGCGCGAATCGCTTTACCAGCAGTACCAGATCCAGCCGATCGCGTCCGGATTCTTCTCGACCCAGACGTATCTGCTGCACATGGTGCTGCGGGTAGGCGACCGGGGCCAGGTCCTGTACCCGTCGGGGGACCTCAGCGAAGCAGGGATCCGTTCTACCATCGAGTCTGCGCTCCAGCGTGCCGCGCCGGGCTTTCTAAAAGTAGTTGGCGTGTGGACGCCGCCGTCAACCGGCCAGACGGACCCCTTCGGCCAGCCGATCGCCAACTTGCAGCAGTACCAGACGATTCGGCAAGCGCTGCGCCGAAGCTACGAGGTCCGCTCCGTCAACCTACGGTCCGGGCAGGTCCCACCCGATGTGGATGTGCTGTTTGTGATCGCGCCGCAAGCGCTGACCGAACGCGAGCAGTACGCCATCGATCAATATCTGATGCGCGGCGGGTCGGTCTTTCTGGCGGTCAGCCCCTACCGGCTGACGCAGGATCCGGTGGCCGGGTCGCTGATGCTGGAGCCGGTGGACGGCAACCTGCTTGATATGCTGGCGAGCTACGGCGTGACGGTCGAGCAAGGGCTGGTGCTGGACCCGCAAAACGAACCGTTCGCCGTCCCGATCCAGCGCAACATCGGCGGCGTCACGATCACCGAAATCCAGGCGATCAACTACCCGCCGTTTGTGGATGTGCGCGCCGACGGGATGGATCGCAATAATCCCAGCCTGAGCAACTTGCCCGCCGTCACCATTAACTGGGCATCGCCGATCACCCTTGACCCCGAGCTGAACGCGGATCGCCAGGTGTCCGAGTTGCTGAAATCGAGCGCGAACTCGTGGCATACGCTCAGCACGTCGATCCAGCCGCAGCCAGAGCTATACCGCGAGTTCGGTTTTCCGGTTGGGGAGCCGCGGCAGCGCTATACCCTGGCTGTCGCCATCCAGGGAAGTTTCGAGAGCTACTTCAAAGACAAGGACATTCCGGTCGAAGAAGAGACGGCGGAGGAAGGCACTACGGAAGGCACCGGCGAGGCATCCGACGAGGTCGACCCGCTGCTTGTCACCGGGAAGCTGGAACGCTCGCCTGAGACGGCCCGGCTGGTCGTGGTCGGCAGCGCCGAGTTCCTCAACGATGCCGTGTTCCAGATCTCCGGCAATCTGAGCAACGAGCGGTATCTGAACAGCATTCAGTTCGTCCAGAACATGATCGACTGGTTCAACGAAGATACGGAGCTGGCCGCCATCCGCTCGAAGGCAACCGGCGTGCGGTTGCTCAAACCGATCACCGAGAGCGAACAGACGCGCTGGGAGATCATCAACTACGCGCTGGCGCTGCTGTCTTTGGGCGTGATCGGCGTGATCTGGCGGCTGAGAAAACGCGCCGAACAGCCGATGCCGCTCACCTTGCCGGACACCGCGCCCGACCAGGTACAGCCGTCGGCGGCAGCGTAGGAGGATTGAACCATGACCAGGACCAATCAGGTGCTGTCTGTACTGCTGATCGCTCAGATCATCCTTGCGGTCTTTCTTCTGGCGCCGGACGATGCCGGATCGATCCAGGCCGCCGGGCCGCTGCTGGCCGGGTTCGAGCCGGACAACGTGGTGAAAATAACGGTTGAAGACGGGACGGGCAGCAGCGTCGTCGTGCAGAAATCCGAGCAGGATGAGTGGGTGCTGCCCGACAAGGACAACTACCCCGTCCAGATGTCGCGCGTCCAGGACTTGCTGAACGGGCTGAAGGGCATCAACCGGAACCGGCTGATCGCCCGCAACCCGGCCAACCACAGCCGGCTGCGCGTCGCCAGCAACGACTACGAACGCCTGATCACGGTCGAGCTGGCGGACGGCACCAAACAGGTCGTCTATCTGGGGTCCGCTTCCGGAGCCAGCGCGGCGCACGTGCGCCTGGACGGGGAAGATACCGTCTACCTGACCAACGCGCTGGCATCCTGGCAGGTTCCGGCGCGACTTACGTCGTGGATCAACACGACCTACTTCACCGTCCCGCGTGACCGCATCGTGGCGCTGCAGATCGAGAACGCCAATGGTGTCTTCCAGTTGCAGAAGGCAGACGACGGGTGGCGACTCGTCGGCCTGGAAGAAGGCGAGACCTTTGACCCGCAGAGTGTCGAACGACTGCTCACCGGCGTGTCCACGATCCGCATGACCGAGCCGCTCGGCAAAGAACCCGACCCCGAGTGGAATATGGACGAGCCGGCGGCGAGAATCCTGATTACCGTGCAGGAAACGGTGACGGCAGGCACCGAACAGGGCGGTGAGGGCGAAGCGCCGCTGCCATCCGTCGATAGCCTGCTGGTGGGCACGGCCACGCCCGAAGCCACTGCAAGCCCTGAGGCCGAAGAGGCGGAAGCAACGCCGGCGGTCGAGACGGTTGAGAAGACCTACGAGATCAAGATCGGCCAGGTTCTGGCGGGCAGCAATTATCCGCTGATCTCGTCCGAGTCGGAGTTCTACGTCCGTGTGTCGGCGGCAACCGCTCAAACCTTCATCGATCTGAAGCGCGAGGACTTCCTGATCACGCCGGAAGAGCAGGCGGCGGAGACTCCAACCGCAACCGCCACACCGGAAGCCACCGCCACGCCTCAGACCGGCGATGATGAGAGCCGGGGCGAATAGAGTGCGCTCTCCGGCGGTTGATCTGCTCAGGCGGCGGGTCAAGAACCGGCTGTAAACTCGCCCCACTTCCTCTCCCTCTGGCGACAGGCCCTCACCGGCAGCCCGGCAATACACGGACGGGCTGTGCCCGCGAGGGCCTGTTGTTTTGGAGCACCACGCCGGAATCTGAGAAACCTGGTGCCGGGGTCGAACGTATATTTTTTCAGGCGCGGCGCCTGCTGCGCGAGGAAGAACGGCGTGTCGGGCGGGGCCGGTGCCGGGTGGCGATCCGCCGGCAAGGACACGCATCGATTCCCGCGCCGCGATCGCCTATTCGCGCCGCGTTTGCCGGGCTTCGAGTCACCCCCCCTGCGCTGCTACCTGTGTCGATCTCGAAGCATCGCCGCCGGTCCGTGGCCCACGCTGCCCCGGTGGCTTCGGTTGCCGCCGGGATGGCGATCGGGTCATATTCTGGGAAAGGCCGGCCTGTTTTCAACCCCTTGCCGATTTCAGGAACACAGTTTATCTGGAGGAAATGTGATGCACTTTGTGGCAAAGCCGACGATCATCCTGGTGGTGCTCGCTCTGGGGCTGACACTGCTGCCGCCCGCCGTGGCGCAGGACGGTATCGATCTGGTCCCCTTCAGCAGCGACACATTCGGCATCCAGGGAGTCAAGCCCAACGGGTGGAACGAGGTTGCGCCGGGAGTCTATGCGCGGGGCGCTGGCGCTATGGACCTAACTAGCCTGATCGTCCAGGCTGCGCCGGGCATGTCCGCAGAAACCCTGACCAACGTGCTCTTAGGCCAGCTGGGGATCGCGTCGCTGCCGGACAGCACCGGGACGCTGGAAACCGAGAGCTATACCTGGACGCTGTACATCATCGACGTCGCGCAGGCAGGGCTGAGCATCCGGGTCGATCTGGCGCTTGCGGAAGATGATAGCGGCGTGACGCTCGTCCTGCTGCAAACCCTGGCTGACGAGTACGACACCCTGCATCAAGCCATCTTTATCCCTGCGGTCGAGGCGCTGGCTCCGCTTGGCGCAGACGCAGGCGAAGCCGAGACCGAGACCCCCGCCGAGGAACCCGTCTACCGCGACCCGGACGGGCGCTTCAGCGTGCCGATCCCGACCAACTGGCGCGTTGACGTGCGCGAGGGCTACGTCGTCCTGTCCTCGCCGGATGACCTGATCACGGTGTCGATCCTGGTGGTCGAAACCGACGGCGTGGAAGAGGCGCTGGCCCAGGCCTGGGCGGTCGTCGATGCCGGTTTTGACAAGGCCGTGGCCGATACGCTGGATATCCCGGTCTCGAATCTGGACCGCTTTGTCCTCTACACCTACGAAATGGCAGATGGAGACGACACAATCGTGCAGGCCGAGGTGCGCGTGTACGAGGGCGTGGCATATGTCCTGCTCTTCAACGCCAACCTGACCGCCGCGCAGCAGCGCCAGGCTCAGATCCAGATCATCGACAGCGGCTTCGACATCGCTGCCATTGAAGCGATCGACCTGTCAGGTGTCGAACCTCTGCCGCTCAGCGACGCACTGATCGCCGAACTTGAGGCGTACATCCAGGCGGCGATGGAGTCCTACCGGACACCGGGGGTGGCGGTTGCCATCGTGCGCGATGGTGAGATCGTGTACGCCAACGGGTTCGGCGTCCGCAACCCGCAGGGCGACCCCGTCACGCCGGAAACGCGCATGTTGATCGGCTCGACGACCAAAACCATGACCACGCTGTTGATGGCGCAGTTGGTGGACGAAGGGGTAATGGAGTGGGATACGCCGGTCATCGAGATCCTGCCAACCTTCAGCGTGGCCGATCCCGAGGTGACCGGCGTGATCAACATGGAGCACATGGTCTGCGCGTGCACGGGTGTGCCCCGCCGCGACCTGGAGTTGATCTTCAACTCGGATGAACTCACCGCCGAAGGGATCATCGAGTCGCTCTCGTCCTTCACCTTCTTCACCGACTTTGGCGAGGCGTTCCAGTATAGCAACCAGATGGTCGCCGCAGCGGGCTATCTGGCGGCGCTGGCGGCGGGTGGCTCGTACGGGACGCTCTACGATGATTATGTGACCCTCGTCGAAACACGTATCTTCGAGCCGCTCGGCATGGAGAGCACCACCTTCTCGTTCGAAGAAGCGCTGGCCAGCGACAACTACGCCGTACCGTACGGGCTGTATATGGACTTCACCTTTGAGCCGCTGCCGTTTGAAGTCGAAGAAGCCTTCCTGATCCCGGTCACACCGGCGGGCGCGGCCTGGTCTACTGCCCTCGACATGGCAAACTACATGATCATGATGCTGAACGAGGGTGTGGCAGCCGATGGCACGCGGATTGTCTCTGCCGAAAACCTGGCCCGAACCTGGGAGCCGCAGGTGGCGATCTCGGCCTCAGACGAGTACGGCCTGGGCTGGATCGTCAGCGACTATAACGGCCTGACGATGCTCAGCCACGCGGGCAACACCCTCGGCTTCACGTCCGAGTTCGCCTTCTTGCCGGAGCGCGATCTGGGCATCGTGGTGCTCACCAACCAGCGCCTCTCGCCGCTGAACGGCGCCATCCGGATGAGGCTGTTCGAAATGCTTTTCGAGCAGCCTCATTCCACCGAAGAAACGCTCGAGTTTCAGCTTAACCTGATGCGCGATCAGTACGCGAAAATCCTCGAGCAGATCGAGCGGACGGCGGAGCCTGAAGCCGCCGATATCGCGGTTGGCGCGTACACCAGCGATGCCCTGGGCGACGTGACGATTCGCCTGAGCGAGGAAGGCGTGCTGATCTTCGACGCGGGCGAGTTCCAGTCCGAGCTGTGGCGCTACACGCCCGAAGACGAACCCGACACAGACACCATTCGCTTCCTGCTGTACGACCCGCCGCTCAACGGCCTGGGCGTTCGTTTCGAGCCGGATGACAGCGGCGAATACCGGATGATCGTGGGCGAGGGCGTCAACGAGTACGTCTTCGAGCGCGCCGGGTAGCGCGCCCTCACACAACCGGCGCGGGCTTGCCTCATCGGGTGTGCCCGGCGTGCGCACGGTGCGAAACGGCACCCCGCAGGCCGGGCACTTTTGTGTCTGTTGCGGACCACGCCTGAGTCAGCGCCATAGATCATGGCAATCTGATGACAATCCGCAGTTGTGCGAAGTGCGTGGCGGAGTAAACTGTATTCGTAGTTTTGAATATGAGGGAAGGATCATGACCGCTTACGAGGAACTTGCCGCGCGCTTCAAGGCCTTGGCGCATCCGGTCCGCCTGCAGATTCTGGACATGCTGCGGCGGGGTGATGCCTGTGTGTGTCATATGGAAACTGCCCTGGGCCGGCGGCAGGCATATATCTCGCAGCAGCTCATGGTCCTGCGCGAAGCGGGCCTGGTGGACTCCCGCAAAGAGGGGTTGCAAGTCTTCTACCGGCTGAGCGACCGTGTCACAGAAGACCTGCTGAACACCGCTCTGGGGGCGATGGAAGAAAGCCGGCAGCCGGTGCTCACCGGCTGTCCATGCCCGCACTGCTCGACATCCGTCCTAACATCCGTTTCCTAGACCGCAATTATTCGGAGAGGAACCATGCTCACCATCAAAGTGCTCGGCCCTGGCTGTCCCAACTGCCGGAAGGTTGAAGCCCACACACGCGAAGCGCTCGCCAGCTTCAATCCGCAGCCCGAATTCGAACTTATCAAAGTGACCGATCCGCTGGAGATCAGCCAGTACATCCTGCGCACACCCGGCCTGGTGATCAACGAAAAGGTTGTGGCGGCGGCGCGCATCCCCAGCCCGGAAGAAATCAAGGGGTGGCTGAGCGAGGCACTTGAGCCAGCCTGACACGGTGCCATGATGCCTCACCCGGTGGTGAGGCATCTCTTGGGCGCCGCTTTATTCAATTTCCTGAATATTTCGGGGTGAAACCATGGCTCTCGTACTCGATCTGCTCAATGCCGGCTGGACCGGCCTGCTTGACTATCTGGCCGCGCATGTGCTGTTGTGTCTGGTGCCGGCCTTCTTCATCGCGGGCTATCTCGGCGGCCTGATGCCTCAGGCCGTTGTCACGCGCTATCTGGGACCCAAAACGCCGAAATATATCAGCTATCCCGCTTCGGCGATCGGCGGCTTTATTCTGGCGGTCTGCTCGTGCACCATCCTGCCCCTGTT
>DYEN01000379.1 GCA_020725705.1 Anaerolinea sp. | reverse complement strand
GTCCGCCCCGGACCTGCCGGGCGGATTGCCACGGGTGGTGCCCGGCGAGGCGCGCCCTGCGGATAGCCCGTCCGAGCCTTCGCCGGCCCCTGGATTGGCATCGCTGACGCCGACCGAGCCTGAGGTCTGGCCGGATGGCATGGGGCGAGTTGCGGGGGATGCCCTGCCGGCTGAGACGCCCGCCCGGCCCCTGCTCGAGGCACCCGGCCCGTATATCGGCGCCATCCCGTCTCCGAGCGACGTCGACGAGGTGGAAGGCGTGAGCGAGCCGCGCGAAGGCGGACTGATCGTCGAGCGGCCGGTGCTCGAACCGCTGCCACCCGCCGTGCGCGATCCGTTCGGGGAGTCAATGCCACGCGCTAACTCGGCACAATGGTTCGGTCAGACCGGCCAGGCGAACCAGCAGCTTCTGGACTGGTTCATCGACGACAACCGTCTGCGCGATCTGTGGCGCCAGATTGATGACCTGCAGGAAGAACTGATTGAAAGCGTGCGTGGCGATCGCTGCGACACCGACGTGCATCTGAAAGAACTGCTCGAAGCGAGCGCGCTGCTGCTGCAATCGCGCGAGAACTACGACGACGCGCGCGCGGTGGTGTATCGCATCCGCGCCGATCTCAACCGGCAGCGGAAGGTCGAGCAAGACATTGCCCGCTATCGCCCGCCGCTGCTGCGCTATTACTTTGCCTGGGGCGCGCTGTGGTTGATCCTGGTTGTGGTTGGCAGGCCATTGCTCGAGCGCGCCGGGCTGTTCGGCGCGGGCGACGTCCAGGTGGCGTTCTTCCCGGTGATGTTCGGTGTGCTGGGGGCGCTTGTCTCCGGTTATCTGACGTTGGACCGCCACACTACGCATCTGCGCGATTTCGATCCACTGCACGTCAGTTGGTACCTGTTCAACCCGCTGCTCGGCGGTGTGATGGGCCTGTTCATGCTGCTGCTGTACGCAGTCGTGAACCAGGACGTGATCCGGCCGGGGGCAGCCGAGCCGATGGAGCAGGCGGTGGTCTGGCTGCTGTGCGCGCTGGCCGGGATGAACCAGCATGCCGTGCTGCGCTATATGTTCCGGCTGCTGGACCGTCTGGCGTCGGGCGTCAACTGAGCGGCGCGCAGTCCGTCACTCGACGAAGACGCTGTTATCCGGCGTCCAGGCGGGCACGCAGATCGCCAGGAAGACCAGGTCGCTGTCGCCGTGGTTGGCGATCCGGTGGGTTTCACCCGGCTCAATCAAGATACTGTCGCCCGGCTGCACGGTGACATGCTTCCCATCGATTTCCAGGTCTCCGGATCCCGATAGGATGTGATAGGTCTCTTCCGCCTCGGGGTGATAGTGCTTGAGTGAGGCGCACCCGGGCGGCAGAACGATTTGGGCCAGGCTGTGTGTCGCCGTGCCGCCTGCTGCACGGCCAACCGTCTCGTAGATGGTTTCGCCATGGGCTGCACGCAGAGGCCGAACATCGTTGACGCTGCGAAAATGCACGAGCCAGCTTCCTTTCGTGTGCACAAACTTGTGGCTAGGTGTCGCTGCCGAGCCAGCGGTTCAAGATCGCATCCAGTGTACCATCCGCCCGCATGCCGTCCAGCGCCCGCTCCACAGCGTCGATCAGGCGGAAATCGGTGGCGCGGATCGCGATTACATACTCGTCGGGCGCAGTGGTCTGCTCTGCCCGTTGCAGCTCCGGATAGCTGCCCAAAGACAGCCGGGCGGTGATGGTATCGACGAGGGCCGCGTCTGCGTCGCCCCGCGCGACGGCTTCGAGCGCGTCCTGAGGGAGCATGTGGCGCTGAATGTCCAGTGAGCGCAGACGACGCTGCCACTGCTGGGCCGTCTGATCACCCAGCGAGGCGATCTCGACGGCCAGCGTCTTGCCGTCCAGCGCCTCCATACTAGCATAGGGCGCGTCGCGCCGGAAAACGAGCACCTGCCCGGCGTCGAAGTATGGCCGGGTGTAGTGCACCCAATCCGCGTAGAGTGGATCGGCGCGCAGCCCCGCCACGATCAGATCCACCTGTCCCGTGTAGAGCGCGTCGTACAACCCATCATAGCCCATGATCAGAATTGACGTCTCGACGCCCATCCGCCGCCCAAGCTCGCGGGCGATGTCCGGCTCAATGCCTTCGATGCGCTCGGGCGTCCATTCGGCGAAGGGTGGATAGCTGGGGTCGATCCCGACGTAGAAGTCCCGGTTCACCTGCATGCGATGCCAGGTGAGATCGACGGGGCCGAGGGGCATACCGGGGCGGGTGAGCGTCCACAGCACGGCGGCCAGCGCGAGCAAGGCCATGACAAGCCCCAGCAAGCGCGGGTGCCGCCGTGCCCGGCGGGTAAGATCGCGGACACGTGCAGGCCAGGCAGACATACAGCTCATGGCGTGTATGGACTTTTCCAGCCGCGGGCGTAAGCCTGGATTGCGTCATAGATGGGCTTGCGCGTGAAGTCCGACGACACCAGCGCGAAATACGCGTCGCGGCGGTTGCTCTGATCAACGGGGATGCGGAAATTCCACACGCACACCGCCTCGACCCAGGGCCAGGCCGCCGCCTGTTCAAAGGCGTCCAGTGTGTAAGCGATGCGTTGGCCAGGGCGGACGCCGTTCGCCCAGCGCGGATCGTCGCTCCAGCCGGCCTCGGTGATCACAACCGGTTTGCTCTCGTCGCCGTGGGCTGTCATGATGGCGCGGAGAAGCTCCACGCGCCGGAAGTTGATCGTCCCCGGATCGGGTGGGGCGTCGGGCGGGGCGGTGAACCCGTAGGCGTGGACTGCCAGCGCGTCAAACCAGTTGCCCGCGCCCGCAGCATACATTCGCTCCAAAAAGACCAGGTCGCTCATGGCGTAGCCGCTTGTCTCCGGTTCGAGCGTGGGCGCCAGCGCGCCGCCCAGAACGCGCACCGCCGGGTTGGCGGCGTGGGCCGCCGTGTACGTCAGCCGCAGCAGCTCCGTGTAAGCTTCAGGGTCGGGTGGGCGGCTACCCCACTCGAACGCGAGATTCGGCTCGTTCCAGATGATGATATCCTCAACCCGGCCCCGGTAGCGCGCCGCAAACGCCCCGACGAAAGCGGCGAACTCGTCGAAGGCATCGTAGGGCAAATAGGTCAGCGATGTGACTCGTTCCTCTACCGGCGGGCGCAGGCGCGCCGGAACCAAACCCAGCCGGGCGATCACGCGCAGGCCCTGGTGCTCGGCGTGGCGGATAATGCGATCCGGGTGGCTCCAGTCGTAGCGTCCCTCACCGCGATCGACATACGGCCAGGGGAAGTACTCGACGATGGTGGGCGCGCCCATTTCGCGCACCAGCGCCAGCGTGCGCTGGATTTTCCACTCCTCGACTTCATCGGTCAAGCGCGTGTGAACGCAGATAGCGGGGTTGCGTGTGATGACGGTCTGGGGTGGGCCGAGCACAATGCGCGGCGGCGCGGGCACAAAGCTGATGAGGACAACGGCCACAATCGCTGCGCGTGCCAGCAGGGGCACCGCGCGTGCGGTTCGGCTGAGGACGCGAGAAGTCCGGCTCAGCGTTTGGGCAGGCATCGCAACCAGAAGCGCATGGCCCATGAGCGCCCGCGCCACACGCTGAACGCGTGCCGCAGGCCGGACCATGCGCTTTCGCGGCTCCGGTAGCGCGCGTTACGATTTGTCGTTGCGCGCGCCCAGATCGGTGATCTGCCGGACGATCGCCAGCAGGGCAATCGACAGGCGCAGCGCGTCCATCGTTTTGATCCGGCCGGGCTGCAGAGCTTTGTTTTCCTCGGCGGCGCGCGCATACAGATAGGCCGACAGCAGCCCGATCATCAGGCCAAGCAGCCCGCCGATCAGATAGGTCCGAGTGCGCCAGTTGGTCTCGGGTAGGCTGGGCAGTCTGTCCGTCATAGACCCAGACCCCCGCGCACGGTATCGCGCAGGCGCTCAAGCGTGCTCTTGCGGTTCTCGCGCACCACCTGCGAGTAATAGTAGGCGACGACCAGCCCGATCAGGATCGCGATAATCCCGCCAAAGACGTAGGCCCAGATCTGCGCTTCCTGATCCTCAAAGCTTTTCAGCAGGGTGTCAACCTGCTCCTCGACCCGTTCCAAAAGCTGACTGCTTTTCTGCTGCGAATCTTGAACTTCACTCATGGCGATCATCCTTTCCTGCTTGCAGGGCCGTTCGCTGCCAACCCAGCAGCGTATGCTCCCAGCGGGCCAGGCGTGTGTTGAGAGCGATCACAGGGCGGGCCAGCCTGGGGAGCGTGCGTTGGGTTCGGGCGGAGACGCGTTCGGTGAAGCGCCGCGCAGCGCGCAGTGGTGTGCGCGTGCGGGCATAGAGCTTCCCGGTTCCGACGGCCAGCGCCCCAAAAGCCAGATAGGGCACGATGCAAATCAGTGCTAGCGGCAGGGCGATAAAGGCCGTCGCCAGGATCCCCATGATCACGCTGACCTGCTCAAAGACCAACGCGCCGGCGGCGACCCCGATAATGAGCAGCACTCCGACGGCAGCTAACCCAACCACCGACGCGACAACCGGGGCAACGATCTTCCACCGCACGTCGCGCCGGTGTTTCTCAACCGGGTTCTGCCCCATCGCTGTTCTGCTCATAAATCCTCCCTTACTGGATTTTAACATGGAAGCGGTGAACCACCAATCGGTGCCCACCGCTTCGCAGGCGACGAGTCACGCAGGGCCGCACTAGCCGCTGACGGCCACGCGGTAGTAGTACGTTACTTGTTGCGTATCCCATGTCACGTCGACCGCCAGGATGTAGGTGCCTGGCTCCGGCGTGATCGTAATCAGGTTGACGTTGTCACCGGGCCGGATCTCCGGCTGGCCGGTCTTCACGCCATAATCTGTCAGATATTCGATGCGAATCTGGTGCGGGCGCTCGCCGCTCACCAGGAACTGGGCCGCCGCGCCGCGCATCAGTGCCAGCCGGCGCCGGTCGGCCGTACCGGTAGGCTGCTGGACGCAGGTCGGACTGCCCGCCGCATCCATCCGGCACACCTGGTATCCCAGTGGCTCGTACAAGCGCCCGGCGTAAGCGAGTTTGAAGAACGGCGTGCCGTCGGGGTAGGCCGTCGGCTCCGGCGCTGGGGTGGGCGTCGGCGTCGGCTCAACCGGCGTGGCGGTGGGCAGCGGCGTGGGGCTTGGCTCCGGCGTCGGTGCGCTAACCGGCAGCAGAATCAGGTTGAGGACCGGCAGCGAATAGGCATCGGCGCCGCTTAACTCAACGGTCTGCGTGGCATAGCCGGGCGCGCTGATGGTCAGCACAACCGTATCGGCTTCAAACAACTCGATGGGATCGAACGCGAAACGGCCGGAGGCGTCCGTCTGAGTCTGCGCCGTGCGGCTGCGTGACGGATCCTCGTCAGAGATGTAGTCCAGCGTGACCGCGGCTCCGGCCAACGGGATTGTGGTGCCCGCTTCGACGATGCGCACGTTGCCGATCAGCGCCACGCTGCCCAGCCCCGCGGGTGCTTCAGGGGTCTCCTCAGCGACTTCTTCTGGCTCGGCCGTTACTTCCTCGGTCGGCCCGGCAGGGGGTTCAATTTCCGTTTCCTCCGGCTCCTGCGTGGGCAGTGCCCCTTCGGGAGTGGGTGTGCTGTCGGCTGCGGCAGCCTCTTCAGGTTGCGCTTCGGCAGGGACGACCGTTTGTGTCGCCTGCGGCAAGACGGCCGGTGTTGGAGTGCGTGTCCAGGTGGGGCGCGCAGTGGGCAGCCCGGTCGGCGTCTCGGTCGCCGTTACGGCCGTCGCCGGGGCTTCGGTAGGTTCTGCCGTGGGTTCTTCGGTGGCCTCTTCGGTTGCCTGCGCCACCGCAGCGGCAGCCGTCGCCTCTTCGGTCGGTTCCTCGGTGATCTCTTCCGTCGCTTCTTCGACCGGCGTGGCGGTCGCGTCCGGCCCGGCTTCTACCGGCGTCAGCGTGGGTGCTGCAGTGGGCGAGGGCAAGACGACCGGGGTTTGTGTCGGTTCTTCGGTGGGCGTCGCGGTCGGCTCTTCAGCGGGGGCCTCGGTGGGAGTCTCGGTCGGCGCGGCGGCAACGGCTTCGCCCTGCACGTCCAGCCCGAAGACGTATGACACATACGCTTCGCTACCGCTCACGTCCGCGTACTGCACGTCAACCTGGATGCGGTAGCGGCCGGGTTCGGTTGGGCTGGTGTAGGCGGCGCCGCTCTCGGCTGATGTCAGGGTAATTTGACCACCGGGGCCGTCGAGCAGGGTGACGGTGATGGCCTGCGGGTCTGGCTCTGCGGCGCTCAGTTCGATGTGAATCGGCTCGCCCGATGCCACGGGCACGAGCCGGGACGGCTGGGCGCGCGCGGTCAGGTTGACATCGCAAGCGACGTTTTCCTCGCTTTGCGGCCAGCAGTAGCTGTACACCGGCTCGGTATACGTCTGACCGCCGATTTTGAGCCGGACTTCGGGGCCTGTGTTGATCTTCGCTTCGCGCTCCGCACAGGCGCTAACGGCCAGCGCCAGCACGACGATCACGACAAGCCACCTGATCGCAGACCGCTCTCTTCTCATCGCTTCTCCCCCGCATAGTGAAGACCTGCGCCGTTCGGCCCGGCTTTGACCGGGTACCAGGCTGGGTTCTGGAATGGAGCCAGGGCCAGCCGGATGATCATCTCATATGCGCTCTGGCGTGTCTCCAGATTGTTGGTCAGAATGCCGATCGCGCCGTTGCGCTGCTTGGTGTTGGCCTGCCGGGCCAGCCGATCCATCGCGGTGCCCAGCTCTTCACCCGCGCGCACCTGCTCGGCGACCGCGTCCGGCAGCAATGCGCAGGCGTTCCCACCCACGCCGATCCGTCCGCTACGATCGACCAGCACGCACCATGCGTTGGTCATCAGGCCGAACTCGGTTTCCAGCACGCCGCCTTCCAGACCGACGCCCAGATCGGCACCGGTTGCCTCCAGCGCGCCGCGCGCCCGGTTGAGCGCCCCGGTGCGGGTTTCAGCATCGCCCCAGGGCTGCTTCGGGACACCGGACGGCACATCCAGGCAGACGAACTCGGCGTCCGCATCCAGGCGCGACAAAACCGCGCGGCTTGCGCTACACTTAACCGGGTTGGTCGATCCGATGGCGATGCGCATTGCAGTGGCTCTCTGGTGCAACCTGATCGCATTGTAGCATCGGAACTTTAGATTGACTAATCGACCTTTGGACTATCTTAACGCGTCGTTTGAGGGGAAGGGCGAGCGAATATGTACTTCGACGCGGTGACCATTCGCGCGCTGGTGGATGAGCTTAATGGGCTGCTGGCCGGTGGCCGGATCCAGGACACCGTGCAGGTCGATCCGGACACGTTTGGCCTGGAAGTGTACGCGCACCAGCGGCGCCACTATGTGCTGCTCAGCGCGGACCAGCAGCATGCCCGCGTGCAGATCGCCGCCGAGAAACTGCGGCGCGGCGTGTCGCGACCCTCACCGCTCGGCTTGCTGCTGCGGCGCTATGCCGAAGGCGCGCGGATCGAGGCAGTCCACCAGCCGCCGTGGGAGCGCGTCGTCATCTTTGAGCTGGACGGCCCGGAAGGCGTCTTCCGGCTGATCGCCGAGACGATGGAGCGGCGTGCTAACCTGCTGCTGGTGCGCGACGACGGGCAGATCATGGACTGCATCCGGCGCGTGGGGCCAGAAGAAAACCGCGTGCGAGTTAGCCTGCCCGGACATCCATACGAGCCGCCGCCCCCGCAAAAACTGAAGCGTGCGCCGCTCGCCCTGACCGTGACGCTGTTGGGCGATATGCTCGACGGCGCGCCCGGCGAGCAGGCGCGACAGCTTCTGACACGGCAGGTGCTTGGCTTCAGCCCGCTGGTGGCGAAGGAAGTCGTTTTCCGGGCGACGGGCGCCGTCAACACCAGGGCTGCCGAAACCAGCCCGCGCGCTTTGCAGGCGGCAATTGAGTCGTTGTTCGGTGATATTGAGCAGGGTGTGTGGCATCCGGGCGTTGCCGTTGACGGAGGCGAAATTCGAGCCTACGCGGTCTACGAGCTGACGCATCTGCACGGCTGGGAGCCGTGCGCCAGCGTCAGCGAGGCGCTGGAACGGTATTACGCGCCCATCACGGGGGAAGGGGCATACGAGGCTGCCAAGCGGCCGATTGCCGCTGCGCTGGCCGAAGCCCGCGAGCGTGTGCAGAAGAAGCGCGAGGCGCTTGAGCGCGAGCTGGCAGACGAAGCTGCGCTGGAGCATCTCCGGCAGAGCGGGGAGCTGTTACTGGCCTACCAGTACACCCTGGCGCCGGGACAGACCGAGTTGCGCGCCCAGTATGACCCTGACGGCCCGGAGCTGACGATCCCGCTTGACCCGACGATGTCCCCGCTGGAGAACGCGAAGCGTTATTTCGAGCGCTACGAGAAGGCCAAGCGCTCGCGGGCATCGGTTCCGGAGTTGATCGAGGCGGCCCGGCAGGAAGAAGCTTATCTGGCTCAGCTTGAGACCGATCTCGCGCTGGCGACGAACTGGCCGGAGATCGGCGAGGTCCAGGCGGCGCTGCAAGCGCACGGCTACTGGCGCGGCAAGCCGGTTGGACAGCCGGGCGGTGGACAGTCGGCGCCGCTCAAGGTGACGACCGAAGACGGCTGGGTGATCTGGGTGGGGCGCAATGCGCGTCAGAACGATCTCGTGACATTTGACAAAGGCGGCCCGGCGGATGTCTGGCTGCACGCCCGCGGCGTGCCCGGCGCGCATGTGATCATCAAATCGGCGGGCCGGGATGTGCCCCCGCATGTGCTGGAGCGAGCGGCGTCGCTGGCGGCCTATTACAGCGGGGCGCGCACTGAGGCGCGCGTGGCGGTCGACGCGACGCTGCGCAAATATGTGCGCAAGATCAAGGGGGGCAAGCCGGGCATGGTCACCTACCGGAATGAGTCAACGATCGAGGTTGTCCCGCGCCCGGAGCAGGCTCTTAATCCGGAATGACGATGTCGTCCAGCCCGGCTTCAGGTTCAGGATAGCGCATGTTCAGACCTTCGAGCGTCTCCACAAGTGTTTCGGCGATGACCAGGTTCCGGTACCACTTGCGGTCTGCGGGGACGATGTGCCACGGCGCCCAGGGGGTATTACAGCGCGTGAGCGCGTCCTCATAGGCGCGCATATAGTCATCCCACTTCTCGCGCACAGCCAGATCGCCTTTCGAGAATTTCCAGCGCTTGTCCGGCTCGTGCAGCCGGGCCAGAAAGCGTTTCTTCTGCTCTTCTTTGGAGATGTGCAGAAAGAATTTCACGATCGTCACGCCGCTGTCGGCCAGCAGGCGCTCGAAGTGGTTGATGTGGTCATAGCGCGCTTCCCAGACGGCGCGCGGCACAAGCTGCTCCACGCGCACAATCAGCACGTCTTCGTAATGCGAGCGGTTGAAGATGCCGATCATTCCCTTGCCGGGGACGTGCGGATGTATCCGCCACAGAAAATCGTGGTCGAGTTCTTCCGGCGTTGGCGTCTTGAAGCTGGTAACACGCACGCCCTGCGGGTTCACCCCGCGCATCACATGACGGATGGTGCCGTCCTTGCCGCCCGCATCCATCGCCTGCAGCACAATCAGCAGCGCGTGCCGGTGCTCGGCGTAGAGCACGCTCTGCAGCTCGCGCAGCCGGTCGCGCGCGGCCTGGAGCCGCTCTTCAGCTTCGGCCTTGCTCGCAAATGCGCCGTGATAGTCCGGATTGTAGTCGGCCAGGCGGACTCGCTCACCCACCGGCGGGCGAATCGTTTGCGTGTGGCTCATCGTTGGGTTCCTTCCCGGCGCCGTGCGGTGCCAGTGCATCGTATACAGCCAGCAAGCGGGGGACGATTACAGACCAGTCGTAGCGCTGTGCGACCAGCCGGGCGCCGGCCTGGCCGAGCATGCGGCGTTTTTCGGGGGCGCCCAGCAGATCGATGACGGTCCGCGCAAAGTCGCTGGCCGTGTCGGCCAGGCGCAGCGCGATCCCGTCCTGGGCGTCCAAACCTTGAGCACCGAGTGTGGTTGACACGACCGCCCGGCCGGCGGCCATGGCCTGGAGAATTTTCAGCCGGGTCCCGCTGCCCATGCGCAGCGGCACGACAAACACCGCCGCCGCGTGCAGGAAGGGGATGACGTCCGGCACCCAGCCGGTGATCTGCACATCATCCCGTTCGCGCAGGGGGTGGAGCCGTGCGTGCGGCTGGCTGCCGACGATGAAAAAGCGCGCTTCGGGCACGGCGGCGCGGATGGCGGGAAGCACCTGATCGGCGAACCACAACGCGGCATCCACGTTGGGGCGGTAGCTCATCGAGCCGGTGAAGACCAGCGCCGCAGGGCCGAGGTCGAGGCTCGTGTCGCTGCGCGCGTAGGGCGCGGCGTCGATCCCGTTGGGCACGACGGTGAGCGGGCGCCCTGGTGCCAAAGCCCGGAAAGCGGCAGCGTCGGCTTCGGACACGGCGATGATGTGATCGGCCGTCTGGCACACATGGCGTTCGAAGCGTATCAGGCGGCGCCACTGAACGAACGAGTAGACCGCGCCGGGCAGCCGCGCCAGATCGGCCCGTTCCGCTTCGTAGATCGAGCGCTGG